>NZ_JAVDUS010000017.1:0-208089 GCF_031456485.1 Bacillus sp. 3255 | reverse complement strand
GTAGACGACGAGGTTGATAGGTTCGAGGTGGAAGTGCAGCAATGCATGCAGCTGACGAATACTAATCGGTCGAGGGCTTATCCTAATATACCTAATGTTCAACTTTACAAGTTTCGTATCTAGTTTTCAGGGAACAACTCCCTACTGTGGCGTTTAAGATCGCCCTCGTCCCTATCTTATTGGGGATTAGCCAAGCGGTAAGGCAACGGACTTTGACTCCGTCATGCCTAGGTTCGAATCCTAGATCCCCAGTTTACTTCCTTCTAAGCGGTCGTGGTGGAACGGCAGACACACCATCTTGAGGGGGTGGCGCTCACAAGGCGTGAGGGTTCAAATCCCTCCGACCGCATCCCGGCAACAAATCAGAGAGGTTATGCGAATCGTAGAGCTATCTACGAATTGCATAACCTCTTTTTTTGTCGCCGTCCTAACAGGCAAATGCAAAAAATCCCGTGCTCTTCCAGATGAGCACGGGATTTTTGTCGTTATTTTTTATCCGCCAGCCAAGTGGCAACAGCGGAAATTTCGTCGTCGCTAAGTCTGCCTTTGAAGCTCGGCATAGCGCCTTTTCCGTTCGTAATGATGCCGGTAATTTGGTCTTTGGACAGTTTACCGCCTACTTTTTGCAGATTGGGACCTACGGCTCCCTCTAGATTGCCACCGTGACAGCTCACGCAGTTCGCCTTGAAAACGGTCTGTGCATCCGCTTTGGTCCCTGCCGTGCTTTGCGTTGCGGCTGGAGATGTCGTGGCTGTGGCAGCAGGGCTTGTTGCCGGCGGAGTTTCTTTTTTACCGCAAGCAGCGAGCGATCCTGCAAGCAGCAGCGTCAGGACGATTAACGTTTTCTTCATGTGTGTGTACTTCCCCTCAAATATTTGTAATAACGCTATCCTTACATTGCCCTCATTTTAATTTTTTCATACGAGATTCATGAATAAGATATTTAGCGAGTGCTCATGATATCCATAACTACCATAAGCAACCTGTCATTGAATAAATTCCAAGGAGGCAAACAGTATGGCTGAGAACAAAGAAGACAGAACCCCCGATCAGTCGAGGCGCAGTTTCCTGAAATATACCGGTACCGCCATAGGCGGAGCTGTTGTCGGTGGCGTGATCGGCAGTGCAATATCCGGAGGATTTAAGAATAAATCTGCGACACCGGCCCCATCGCCTAGCGCAACGCCGCAAGCTCAGGCAGGCGTGGACTACAATCGGGCGCCCATGTTTTTCAACCAGGCTCAGCTGCAAATAACGGAGGCCGCGGCCGAACGCATATTTCCGAAGGATGACAGCGGTCCGGGGGCGTCGGAGCTGGGGGTTGCCTTTTATATTGACCATCAGTTGGCAAGCCCTTGGGGCGTCAATGCCCGAACTTACCGGACAGGCCCCTTCGTGAAAGGGGAAGTGACACAGGGTGACTACTTAAGCATCCAACGCCACGAATTGATTACGATGGGGCTGCAGAGCATGGAGGACGCCAGTAAGTCCAAATATAACAAGACGTTCGTAGAGTTGGCGCCTGAAGAACAAGATGCCATCCTCAGCTCGATGGAGAAGGGCGAAATCACGGTGGTCAACGGGGTTACGGGAAAAACCTTTTTCAATCAATTTCGTGTGCTTGTGATGGAAGGGGTATATGCCGATCCCTTGTACGGAGGCAATAAAGATATGCAAGGTTGGAAGATGCGCAAGTATCCGGGCAATCAAATGAGCTACACGAACATCATAGACAAGGATCAGTTCGTCGTTATGGAGCCGCGCACATTGCATGATCATTTTGTTCATTAATTGGCAAATTCAATGAGGGAAGGGAAAGCATATGGCAA
The DNA here is from genome assembly GCF_031456485.1 of Bacillus sp. 3255. Lineage (NCBI taxonomy): Bacteria > Bacillati > Bacillota > Bacilli > Caryophanales > Bacillaceae > Bacillus > Bacillus sp. 3255. The sequence goes on along the minus strand of NZ_JAVDUS010000017.1, from coordinate 206,260 downwards.
CGAAAATGCCGAAAGTTCCGGTAGTGATTGTTGGAATGGGATGGGTCGGGGGCATCATCGCCGCGGAATTAACCAAGCAAGGCGTGAAGGTAGTTGGACTTGAGCGAGGTAAACCTAGAAGCACCCAAGATTACTTTATGGTGCATGACGAGCTGCGCTACGCTTCACGGTACGATCTGATGCAGGATCTTTCCAAGGAAACGGTCACGTTCCGGAATACAGACAAAGTTGCAGCTGTGCCTATGCGGGAATACGGATCTTTCCTGCTGGGCGAAGGGCTGGGCGGAGCGAGCATCCACTGGAACGGACAGACGTACCGCTTTCTTCCGTATGATTTTGAAATCTACAGCAAAACGGTCGAGCGTTACGGCAAACAGAAAATTCCTGAAGGCATGACGATTCAAGATTGGGGTATCACCTACGACCAGCTGGAGCCTTATTTCGATAAATTTGAAAAGCTGGCAGGCATCTCCGGCGATCAGGAGCAGAATCCGTTGGTGGGCAAGCGTTCGAATCCATTTCCTACGAAGCCGATGATTAAGACGCCGATACTGAAGCTGTTTGAAGAGGCGACCAAAAAGCTCGGCTATCATCCTTACATGATGCCGTCGGCGAACTTGTCGGAGCAGTATACGAATCCCGACGGGATAACCCGCGCCGCATGTCAGTATTGCGGGTATTGCGAACGCTTCGGCTGCGAGTACGGAGCTAAGGCCGACGCTGTCGTCACCGTGCTTCCCGTGGCGCAGAAGACAGGTAACTTTGAACTGCGCTCCTACTCCAATGTGATTCAAGTCATTCATGACGGCAAGAAAGCTAGCGGAGTCCTGTATGTCAACACGGTGACAGGCGAGCAATTCGAGCAGCCTGCGGATGTGGTCATTATGGCCAGCTATGTGTTCAATAACATTAAGCTCTTGCTCACTTCGAAATTAGGCAAGCCCTATGATCCGTCATCCGGTAAAGGCGTCATCGGCAAAAATTACTGCTACCAAACGAACGGCGGCTCAGCGACAGGATTTTTCGACGATAAGGAGTTCAACTTGTACGCTGGAGCCGGCTCGCTCGGGATGGAAATTCCCGACTTCAATGGCGATAATTTCGACCATAGCAATTTGAACTTCATCCACGGAGCCGGCATTCGCATCTCCCAAACCGGGCAGCGTCCGATCGCCACCAATTCCGTTCCCAAGGGGACCCCGACATGGGGCAAGGACTTTAAGCAGAAATCGCTGAAATACGCAAACAGCGTGCTGGCCGTCTCTCCGCAAGGTGCCAGCATGCCGTGGAAGCATCATTATGTGGACTTGGACCCTACATATAAAGATGCGTACGGATTGCCGCTTGCGCGGATTACGTTCGATTTTGAAGAACAGGACCGGCAGATGATCAAATTCGTCAGCGGGAAAGCCGCTGAAATTATGAAAGAAATGAAACCGACCACCATCGGGTCATCGGATCAGCTTGGACCTTACAATATCGTGCCCTACCAATCCACGCATAACACCGGTGGGGTCATTATGGGCTCGGATCCGTCTACTTCCGCGGTCAACTCGTATCTGCAAATGTGGGATGCGGAAAATGTGTTCGTCGTCGGAGCGTCGGCTTTCGCTCACAACAGCGGATACAACCCGACAGGCACGGTCGGCGCGTTAGCCTATAGAGCCGCCGAAGGAATCGCCAAATATTTGAAACAAGGCGGCATGGTCGTTTAGCCAGCAGGGAACAAGGAGCATGATCGGCCATTCAGCAAGGAGGGATGTCATGGAGCAGGAAGATTGGATCCTCCACTTGACGGAAATACGCAAGCGGCTGCTCATCGTACTTGCTTGGTTTGTTGTCACGTTAAGCGCAGGGCTGTACTTGGCCGGGGATATTCTGCTGTTTTTGAAATCGCAGCCCTTGATCGGTGAAATTCAATGGAATGTGTTCTCCTTTACGGATGGGCTCATGATCTACATGAAGTGCGCATTCCTCGTCGCCCTGCTGTTCACCGTTCCGGTGCTGCTATACCAATTATGGGCGTTCGTCCGCCCCGGGTTGACGGAAGCCGAATCGAGAAGCGCTCTTCCGTATATTCCCGTAGCTTTCGCGCTGTTCATCATCGGCATCTCGTTCAGCTATTGGGTCGTTTTCCCTATGATGATTCGTTTCATGATGCGCATGAATCAGACGATAGGGGCAATTGAAACGTATGGAATTGACCGGTATTTCGGTTTTCTGTTCCAGATCGTCTTTCCGATGTCGATTGCCTTCGAGCTGCCGGTTATTATTTTGTTCCTGACCAAAATCGGATTGCTCACGCCGGAGCGGTTAAAATGGTCGAGAAAATACGCGTACCTTGCCTTAACTATCACAGGCTCATGCATTTCGCCGCCGGACATGATATCTCATCTCTCCGTGACGGTGCCGCTGATTCTACTGTTCGAAATTAGCGTTCTGGCTGCCAATTGGCAGTGGAGAACGATGAAGCATAGCTCCGCCAACAGCTAACGCTTCAATCAAAGGAGGATACCTATGTTTAATAATATCGGAGTTTCGGGTTTGATTTTAATTCTGGCGATTGCCTTGATCGTCTTCGGTCCATCCAAGCTGCCGCAGCTAGGCAGAGCGTTCGGCGATACGCTGCGTGAATTCCGCAACTCGACACGCAGCATCATCGACGATGGCGAGCGCGGGGAGCATTTGATCGAGAATGAAGGGAAGAAGCCGTTTTGACGGTATGAAACAGGTCGGAATTGGAGCCTCTGCGGGGGCTCTTTTTTTGTGTGCATTTGTTATATAAAAATAAAAGAAATTCACTTTGTTATCGCACAATTATCTTCACAAAGTTATATAATAAATTAGTTGAACATAAATGTAATAATACAATGATCGGCATATTGAAGGGAGAGATCGTTCATGAGCAGCTTGTCTTCATCGATGGAGCATGAGAGAATGGCGGTTATCCGGCGGCGTCCTTATGATTATCAAAGAGTGCTCGCCAATCGTACGGAACGCAGGGAACACGATGAATGCGGTGAAACGGCGTTGTATGCCCTGTCTCCAATCTGTTTGGCCTTGTATTATGCCTTCGACCAGGAAACTATTGCGGAGTAAATGGCGCCATCCATAAAAGGAAAGATACCTGCTGAGTGAATAGCAGGTTTTTTTGTGCCGACACGAAGCTGCAGCTTGGTACAAATTTACTTTTCCAATTCTCCTATACTATACTTACGTTAATGTTATAGTACAGTTCAGCGAGGTGCGACGATGAGCGCAGGCCATTCAGAGCTTCATACAAAGCATGAACAGATTACGAAATACATCGAATCCTTGCCTGTCGGCACCAAGCTGTCCGTTCGGCAAATCGCGCAAGATCTGGACGTTAGCGAAGGAACGGCATACAGGGCCATCAAGGAAGCTGAAAACGCCGGGCTCGTCAGCACCAAACGCCGAATCGGCACGATCCGAATGGAGAAGAAAGAAGAGCCTGTCATTGACAAACTGACGTTCGCGGAAATTGTGAATGTCGTGGAAGGCACCGTGCTTGGCGGCTCCAGCGGCATCTACAAATCATTGAACAAATTCGTCATCGGCGCCATGCAGCTGGAAGCGATGCTGAAATATATCGAAGCAGGCAATCTGCTCATCGTAGGGAATCGTGTGCAAGCGCACATGTGCGCACTCAGCCAAGGGGCCGGGGTGCTGATAACCGGCGGCTTCGATACGACTCCTGAAGTGAAAGAGCTGGCGGATGAATTGCAGCTGCCGATTATCGGCAGTTCGTTCGATACGTTTACGGTGGCCACGATGATCAATCGGGCGATGGAGGACCGGCTGATCAAGAAGAAAATATTGCGCATCGACGATATCATGGGGAGAGATCGCCCGGTATACTCGCTTCTAGGCACGAATACAGTCAAGGACATGCAGAAGCTAGTGGAGGAAACCATGCATACCCGGTATCCCGTTATCGATCAACAACACATTCCGATCGGTATGATCACGACCAAAGACATCGTGGGAGCTAAGCCGGAGCAGCCTGTCAGCACGTTAATGACACCGAACCCGCTTGTGATCTCATTAACGACGTCGGTTGCCTCTGCCGGACACATGATGGTATGGGAAGGGATCGAGCTGCTGCCGGTGATTGACGGCGGACGCCGCATGATCGGCGTCATCTCCCGCAAGGACGTTATGAAAGCCATGCAGCATATGCAGCAGCAGCCGCAGAACGCGGAAACGTTCGAGGTGCAAATCTATGCGGGGATTGACGAGCTGCGGGACGCGGAAGGCAAGCTGTTTTTTAAAGGTACGATTACGCCGCAAATGACGAATTTCGAAGGCCTCGTTTCCGAAGGCGTTTTGACGACGATAATGATCCGCGCCGCTTACCGCACCGTTCAGGATCAGAAGAAGGGGGATCTCATGCTGGACAGCTCCTCCTCCTATTTCCTGATTCCGCTGCAGATCGACGATGTTATTACGATTGTACCGACGATCATCGAGATGAGCCGCAGATTTTGCAAGATAGACATGGAAATTGTGGCGAACGGCCTAAGAGCGGCTAGAGCGATGTTCACAGCGCGTATTCTATAAATATTGAGGAGGAACAAGGTCATGCTAGCTTCCATTCGAAAAAACGATAACGGCGGCTTCCTGGTTCAATACGACCGGCCGCTGCCGCATGCTGCCGCAAAGGTGTGGGCAGCGCTTACGGAGAATCATCTATTGGAGAAATGGATGTCCAATCTTCAGACAGTCGATCTGCGTCAAGGCGGCGTGATCCGCTTCCATATGAATGACGGTACAGGCGCATTTGAGAATTTAGAGATTACCGATTATGAAGCTTTCGCGGTGCTGGCGTTCACGTGGGGGGCTGACCGCGTCCGGTTCGAAGTATCGGACAAGCCCGAAGGCTCGCTGCTCGTGCTTCAAGAGTTCGTCGGCACTTTGACCGAGCATACGCCCAAAGATTTGGCGGGCTGGCACGTCTGCCTGGATATGCTGTCTGCACTGCTGGACGGACAAGCGATCGACTTTCCGATGGATCAATGGAAGGTATGGTACGAGAAGTATATCGAATTGGTCCATCATAGCAAAGAATAAAATAGGGCTGTCTCCGAGGTCTTGAAGACCAGGGGACAGCCCTTGTTCGTGCAGCTCTTAGCGAGCCGAGACAGTCTCTATTTCTTTAACGCTTTGATAAATAAGGTTAAACAGCTCTTCCAGGCTGCTTTCTTCAATGCAGGAGAACGCAACGCGCAGATCGGTTTCGCCTAGGGCAATGGTGCCTACGCCGTACTGGTTCAGCAGATGAACGCGCAGTGCTTCGGCATCGACCGTTTTGAGCTTCAAGCACATGAAATACCCGGAGTTGAATGGGTAGTAGCCCCATGCATCATCGAATTTGCCGCTGTCCAGAATCGCTTTGGTACGGTTGGCGCGGCCTTTCATGATTTCGTACTTCTCCTGCTTCTGCTGCTTGAACTCCGGTGAATTCAAGGCATGAAGCACGAAGGTTTGGGAAGGGTGAGGACCGCTGGAAATCGTCGCACGGATGATCCCCATTGTCTTCTGCTCCAGAGCGCTAAGCAGCGCTTCGCTTTGTCCCGCATAAGTGATGAAACCTACGCGGAAGCCCCATACGTACTCTTCCTTGGTCGCTCCGTCGATTTTCACGGCGAGTACGCGCGGATGAATGTCCGCCAATTTGCCGAATAGCGACTCGTGCAGAGAGCCTTCGAAGAAAAGGCCGAAGTAAGCGTCATCCGTCAGCACGACGACGTTAATGCCGGCTTCAGCGGCTTCCTTGATGGCTGCGGCAATCTCATTGCCTTCCTCGGCGCCGGGCGTGTAGCCTGTCGGATTGTTCGGGAAGTTCAAGACAACGATCGCCTTGCCTTTGGATTGCTGGGCCAGAAGCGCATCGCGCAGACCTGCAGCATTAAACCGCTGCTCTTCGTTGTACAGCGGATAATTCACGATTTGGGCGCCGCGGCGAATTTCAAAGGTTAATTCGTAATTCTCCCAATTCTTATCAGGGATAATCACGGTGTCTCCAACATCCGCGAACAGGTCGGCGGCAATGCTCAGGCCGTGTGTCAAGGCGTTCGTCACGATCGGGTTGCCGATCAGCTTGCTGCCGATCTCCGGGTTTTCTTCGAGCATCTTTTTGCGCCATGCCGTACGAAGCTCGGGCTTGCCGGCTGGCGGCGCGTATTCATATATATCTTTTGGCGCATAAGTGGAGAGGGTGTCTTGAATGACCTTCAAATGCATCGGCTGACCGTTCTCGATAGCAATGCCGATTGTTGCATTGTATTTCTTGGCTTTCGCCTTCGCTTCAGCGGACTGGCTGAGAATGCCTTCTTTCGGGAAGTAAATCGATCTACCTAATGCAGAAAGCATGTTAAATACGTGAGAATTTTCACGTTCCAGGGTCTCGTTTAACTGTCTTGCCAGAGGATTCATAAGCATGGGTCATTCCTTCCAATTTGCTATTCATTTTTTGCAGTTATTATACCACTTTCACTCCCGTACGTCACTGCGCGAAACAAATTTATTTTGGCTAGGATGGCTATCCTCGGCTACACGCTGACTCTGTCCAAAAAGCCCTCCAGCCGTTGTTTGACTTGGGGCCATTCCCGGTCCAAAATGCTGAACATGACCGTGTCCCTGACATACCCGTCGTGAAGCACACGGTGCTGGCGGAGCACCCCTTCCTTGTGAGCGCCGAGGCGAGCGATGGCGGTTTGGGAGCGCTCGTTTCTCAGATCGGTTTTGAGCTGAACGCGAAGCAGCTCCAATTGTTCGAAACTATGCCGCAGCAGCAAATATTTGCATTCGGTATTCACTCTCGAGCGCCATACGCGCGGATTGTACCACGTATGGCCGATCTCGGCGTGCCGGTTGGCGGCCGAGTAATCGAACAGCCGTGTGCTTCCGACGAACGTATCCGTATGTTTGTCATAGACGCTGTACGGCAGGCCCAGTCCTGCTTGCTGTTCATCCAGCGCTTGACGGACAAACTGTTCGACGGCCGAGCGATGCGGCAGCGGCGTCATATAGCTCCAGATCGCCGGGTCGGCGGCGGCTTCCGCCAATCCGCTAATATGCGACTCCTGCATAGGCAGCAGGACGACTTGCGTTCCTTCTAGAAGCGTAGGTTGGAAATTCATAGGGCATCTACTCCTTGTCTTTCTTTTGATTTTATGAGATTTTAGATAGCATAAAGGAAAAATGGCTTTGTAAGAAGGTCCAATTTCCGACTGTTTGTATGTACCAATCGGGAATGCTTTTGGATCAAACTAATGGAGGACAGTATGGAGTTTCACATCCCTTATCGTTCCTATCGGGATCGCTATTCGAGCAAATATGCTGCGCTGTATCATGCTCTGCACGACAGCATTCTGGGAGGCAAGCTGCAGCGCAATACGAAACTGCCGTCGAGCCGCGAGCTCGCGGCCCTGTACGAATTGTCGCGCGGCACGGTGAACCAGGTCTACGATATGTTGATCGCCGAAGGCTATTTGCAGGCCGATGTGGGGAGAGGAACATTCGTCGTCTACAGCGGGGGGACGGGGAAGCAGCAGCCGTTCGCCGGCAAACCGATTCAATTGTCCGACTGGGGGCTTCGGGTTTGCGCAGCGGATAATCTGGGGCGGGGACAGCGGCAGATTCGAGATCAAGGTCAGGGGAACAGTCCGGGGCCTGAGTACGGGGCAGGGAAAGAGCGGGTATCCTTTACGATGGGTCACCCGCTTATCGAACAATTCCCCCGGGAGCTGTGGAACCGCGGGATGTACGAACAGGTGCGGCGCATGACGGAGTCCCCGCAGGAAGAAGCCTACATCGCCGAGGGGCACTATGCGCTTCGCGAAGCGATCGCACAGCACCTGAGGCGGATGCGCGGCATTGATGCGCCGCCGGAGCGCATCGTCATCACAGGCGGGTCGATGCAAGCCATCGCGCTGCTGACCCAAGTGCTCGTGAATGAAGGCGATCCCGTCATCCTGGAGCGCCCGGGCTACCAAGGCGCCGCCAAAGCGGTGCTGGCGGCAGGCGGCGTGCCCGTCCACGCGGCGGTGGACGGGCAAGGCTTGATCCCGCAGCCGTGGAACGCCCGGCTGCTGTTCGTAACGCCCAGCCGCCAATTCCCCACGGGGGCGGTGCTGGGCCTGGACCGCCGCCAGCTCCTGCTGCGCTGGGCGGCGGAGCAAGGCGCTGTCATCGTCGAAGACGACTATGACAGCGAGTTCAGGCACCGCGGGCGGCCGATCGAGCCGCTCAAGGTGCTGGACCAGGAGGGCCGGGTGGTCTACATCGGCACCTTCTCCAAAACGATGCTGCAGGACCTGCGCATCGGCTATGTTGTGCTGCCGGACGCGCTGCACGGCGCGTTCGCAGCCGCGAAGCGGCTGTATGAGCCGCACCCGTCGGGGCTGCTCGAACAGCGCTCGCTCGCCGCATTCATGGCGAGCGGCGGCTACGAGCGTCACCTGCGCCGCATGCGGCGGGTGTACGCGAGCAAGTTCCTGCTCCTGCAGGCGCTGCTGCAGGAGCAGCTCTCCACCCTCTTCGATTGGGTGGAGAGCGATGCGGGGCTGCATCTGTTCGGCTGGTGGCGGGGGGACCCCCGCACCTATGCCGCTTATGCAGCCGAGTGCCGCCAAGCCGGCGTCGAGTGGAGCGACGCCGCGTCTTATGCTTTGCCCCCGGGCCGGGCCGGGGTTATCTTCGGCTTCGCGCATCTGACCGAGGACGAAATCCGCCGAGGTGTGGCAATCTTAAGGCAAACCTATGAAAATACCGTTTGTTCACCAAAATGATTTTGGCATGATTGACAGAGTATGCTATTATCAACATGTGGTCAATTAATTATTTATTGTAGGAGTGATCCCAGGATGGCAGGATTAAATGGTGGAGGCACAAGTGTGATTGTGCGTTTGGAGATACATAAGGAACTGGTCACATTTGGGAAAATTGCAACGGCCATTGGCGATGCCGGCGGCGACATCGTTGCGATTGACGTAACGCGGGCCAGCAAAACAACGACAACACGGGATATTACCGTCAATGTCAACGATCCGGAACATACCGAGGCCATTGTTAAAGTGTTGAAAAGTATTCCAGGCGTTCGGATTATCAACGTCTCCGACCAAACGTTCCTCATGCATTTGGGAGGTAAGATTGAAGTCACTCCGAAAGTGCCGATCAAAAACCGGGACGATCTGTCCCGTGTCTATACACCTGGGGTCGCCCGCGTTTGTATGGCGATTCATGAAGACCCGGTCAAAGCTCATTCTTTGACGATCAAAAGAAATACCGTTGCCGTTGTGTCCGACGGTACGGCCGTCTTGGGGCTCGGCAATATCGGTCCCGATGCGGCGATGCCGGTGATGGAAGGGAAGGCCATGCTGTTCAAGCAGATGGCCGGGGTCGATGCTTTCCCGATCTGCTTGGATACACAGGATACGGAAGAAATCATTCGCACGGTGAAGGCGATCGCTCCGGCGTTCGGCGGCATTAACCTGGAGGATATTTCGTCGCCGCGCTGCTTTGAAATCGAAGAGCGCTTGATCAACGAGCTGGATATCCCTGTTTTTCATGACGATCAGCACGGAACGGCGGTTGTGATCCTTGCCGGGCTGCTGAATGCCGTGAAGGTGGTCGGCAAAGAGCTCGAGAACTGCAAAGTCGTCGTTACGGGCATCGGCGCGGCGGGGATTGCTTGTACGAAAATGCTGCTGGCCGCAGGCGTGACCAATGTCATCGGCGTAGACCGCCAAGGGGCGATTGTGCGCGGCGAGAGCTACGCGAATTCCGCATGGGATTGGTACGCCAACAATACGAATCCTCACGAGCAGAAAGGCACTTTGTCTGACGTGATCGCCGGCGCGGATATTTTCATCGGCTTATCCGGACCGGGCGTGCTGAAAGTGGAGGATGTCAAACGGATGGCTGCCGATCCGATCGTCTTCGCGATGGCCAATCCGACGCCGGAGATTACGCCGGAAGAAGCGGAGCCATACGTGCGCGTTATGGCCACCGGACGTTCGGATTATCCGAACCAGATTAACAACGTGCTGTGCTTCCCGGGTATTTTCCGCGGCGTATTGGATTGCCGGGCTTCCCGCATCACGCAAGAGATGAAGCTGGCCGCTGCCAAAGCGATTGCTTCGGTTGTAGGCGAAGACGAGTTGAATGAGTACTACATCATTCCGAGTGTATTCAATCACGCTGTTGTTGAAAAGGTGCGCGAAGCCGTCATGGAAGCCGCTTATGAAGCCGGCGTGGCCCGCCGCCGCACGCAGCGCGAGCATCAAGAGGCGCATCACGAATAATAAAAAGCCCGAGGCAGCTCTTAGCAGCGCCCCGGGCTTTTTTATTTGAGGAGCCGAAGAGGTCAGGGCCCGCGCCTAGCGTCCGCGCCAACCCGCACCAATCCGGCTAACGGACACAGCAGCCCTTATTCGGCGGGTATCAGCCGATTGGGAATGCTAACGGACACCAGTGTCGCTATTTGCCCATTTGGCCCATGTTTTCCTGCCGAAATCGGCAAATAAGGATACGTGTGTCCGTTAGAAACGAGAGACGCACGTTTTCGGTGAAATAACAGCCGCTGTGTCCGTTAGTCGGCTGTGTGAGCTGGGATGCTGACCCCGGGCTGTCATGGAATCCGCTTATGATTAGGGGAGCCGAAGGGGTCAGGGGGCGCCGCGCCTAGCGTCCGCGCCAGCCCGCACCAATTCGGCTAACGGACACAGCAGCCCTTATTCGGCGGGTATCAGTCGATTGGGAATGCTAACGGACACCAGTGTCGCTATTTGCCCGTTTGGCCCATGTTTTCCTGCCGAAATCGGCAAATAAGGACACGTGTGTCCGTTAGAAACGAGAGACGCTCGTTTTCGGTGAAATAGCTGCCGCTGTGTCCATTAGAGGTTTTCGTTCGGCTGTGCGAGCTGGGCTGCTGACCCGGGCCGTCATGGAAGCCGCTTATCATTAAGGGAGCCGAAGAGGTCAGGGCGCGCCGCGCCTAGCGTCCGCGCCAGCCCGCACCAATCCGGCTAACGGACACAGCGGCCCTTATTCGGCGGGTATCAGCCGATTGGGAATGCTAACGGACACCAGTGTCCTTATTTGCCCATTTGGCGCATGGTTTCCTGCCGAAATCGGCAAATAAGGACACGTGTGTCCGTAAGAAACGAGAGACGCTCGTTTTCGGTGAAATAACAGCCGCTGTGTCCGTTAGAGGGTTTCGTTCGGCGGCAGTGCGAGCTCCAACCGCCAAAAAAACCTTGCCCCAAGGCAGTCACAGCCTACAGGGCAAGGTTTCTATGTTTTACGCTTGTTCCTCCGTCCACTCCCGCAGCTTGCGGTCGGATGGTAGAAGGAACGTCAGGATGCCTAGCAGCGGAAGGTACGCGCACAGCTCCATGACGCGGGGGGTGCCGATGGCATCGCACAGGTTGCCGAGCACAACGGAGCCGATCCCGCCTAATCCGAAGGCGAGGCCGGTGATGAGACCGGAGACGGTGCCTACTTTACCGGGAAACAGCATTTGCGCATAGACGACGGTAACGGAGAAGCTCGATAAAAGGATGACTCCGATGACAACGAGTAAAATATAAGACCAGGTAATGCCGACATGCGGCAGCAGCAGCGCGAATGGCGCCGAGCCCAGCATGGAGAAGAAAATGACGTTGCGCTTGCCGAATCTGTCGGCGATCGGACCGCCGAAGAAAGTCCCTACCGCGCCGGCTGCGAGGAACAGGAAGATGAAGTCCTGCGCCCGGTTGATCGACATGCCGTAGTGCTCTTGCAGGAAGAAGGCGAAGTAGCCGCTCATAGCCGCCCCGTACCAGGAACGGACGAATACGAGAAAAATCAATACATAAATGGCAAAAAAGATGCGCTTGCGGTGGACCGGATTGACGGTCCGCTTGACCGCGGATTTGGCTTTGACCGGTGCCGTGACGAGCACGGCTTTGTACCAGCGCGCGATGTACAGCTGGACGGCGATGGCGACGGCTGCGACGCCTGTGAACCAGATGGACCCGAATAATCCGAGCGGGATGAAGATCCATTTGGTCATGACCGGCGCCAACGATTGGCCGAAGTTGCCGCCGACCTGGAAGATCGATTGGGCCAGACCTTTGCGTCCTCCGGCAGCCATGTGCGATACGCGCGAGCCTTCCGGGTGGAAGGCGGCGGAGCCGAGACCGACGAAGCATACGGCGAGCAGCACAACCCAGTAGGAATGAGCGAAAGCGAGCAGCAGCATCCCAATCAATGTGGAGGTCATGCCGATCGGCAGCATGTACGGAGACGGTTTGCGATCGGTGTACAGGCCGACGACAGGCTGCATGATGGAAGCCGTGAAGTTGATGGCGAACTGCACCCATCCTACCTGCGTGTAGGTTAATCCCATCTCGCTTTTGAGTATCGGGAAAATCGCAGGTATGACGGATTGAATCGAGTCGTTCAGCAGGTGAACGAGACCGATGGCCAATAAGATCCGATAGACGGTCGGTTTCACGTCACCCGCGCTCTGCAAGCTATTGGAGCCGGAAGACGGTGATGTTATAGCTGCCATGGTTCTCTCCTCTCCAGATCACTTATGATGTTTTATTTGAGAAAGCGGCCGAGGTCCTCTCCCATTTTCACTTTGGAGCCTAGCTTCAGGTCCGGACGGGGTTCGAACATATCGTCTTCAAACAGCAGCACGACCGTGGAGCCGAATTCGAAATAAGCAAGCTCCTGACCGCGTTCAAGCGTGTTGGGAAGCGGCTTCACATACTGAATTGAGCTTACGTTCAACGCCCCGACTTTCACGACGGCGACTTCGCCTGCACCATGCTGGATGAACGTGATTAGCCGTTCGTTGCGGCTGAGAACCCGTTTCATATGGCGAAGGCCGAATTCGTTGACCGGATATACCTTGCCGGGCACATGCTCTTTCTCGATAATATCGCCTGTAATCGGAGAATGAATCCGGTGATAGTCGGTCGGGCTCAAATACAGGACGAAGTAGAAGCCGTTCTTATAGTTGACCGTCCGGGGAGAGCGGTTAAGCAGCTCGTCGATCGTATAATCCTGGCCTTTGACGTTGACGATCTGACCCTCTTGAATGTCGCCAATGCCTGTAATCATGGCATCCACCGGACTTACGACACGGGTTGGATCGGCATGAATCGGACGAAGTCCCGGCTTCAACCGGCGGGTGAAGAAATCATTGAGGGATTTGTAATCCTTGATATGCTTCTCAGCATCCTCAATGCGTATACCGTAGGTTTGGGCAAAACGGGGGATGAACATCCGGCTTGCTTTGGACCTGGCAAAAGCTCCTGTCACCTGGGATACCCATTTGCGTGAGGAGAGCTCTGTTAGCAATTTGAAAAACGGTTTTGACATAGATTGACTCCTGTTCGTTCGAGTGGTTAAGTGCAGCTGCTGAGATTTGGAAGGGATCCAAGATCCCGGTAAAGGGTTCTTCGCTAATCTTGCCACAGAAAGGTAAAAGAATCAATTGTCGAATGGAGAAGGATTGCAAAGGTAGTCGCTTAAAAAATCAGCATACAGGCGGTTAGCGGTGAAATATGCGAATTGGGCAGATGATCCTATGGATGCAGGCAGTTATGCAGCCTATTAGAAGAACAAACCCAAGATAAACGCATAGAATGTTTAAATAGGTGGGTACGCCCGTAGGAGGAGTAGGGATATGCTCGTTTTCGTATTAGACTCAACTTCTCAATTGAGTACTAGGATAACCCTCGCTCAACTAGAACATGTCGTCCCTGAATGGCCTGTCCTAGTAAGTGCGAACGGGATCGGCAAGCAATTGAATAAGGAGCTTGCCGCCTATCATGACGATTTCTTCATGACGATTCAAGCCGGAGATCGGTTCGATGCGACATTCCTTCAAGAACTAAACGAACAGCTCCAACGTGTTTCCGTTAATTGCGCGGGCGTATTTGTTCATCCAAAACATAAGAGCGGCTCCCCAGAACAAAGCGGTAAGGCTCCGAGCGTCTGGCGCACGGCCGCTGTGAAACAAGGAGGGCCGGCTTGCTTTTCAGAGATAGAACGATTGCCCTTCGAACAATATGTTATGTATGAGAAATGGATCCAATTAAGCGAAGCTTGGGAATGGCAGCACATGCTTACTGAGCATTGGGAGCCTTGTGCGACCAAGGCTCCCAGTTGGAAGCGAAGCGAAGAGGAATGGAAGGCCATTAAGCCCATATTGCATGCAAAATCGCGAGTCCAACACGGCACAGCGGATCCGCTGATTTCTGTCGTCATCAGCACTTATAATAATGCTGAGTATTTACCATGGGCGATTCGCAGTGTGTATACCCAAAGCAATGCCCAGTGGGAGCTGCTAATCGTCGATGACGGTTCACAGGATCAAACGGGGGAAGTGCTTCGCTCTCTGGAGAGAGATTCGCGGATTCGATTCATAGAAAATGAAAGTAATCAAGGTAAGGCAGGATGTTTGAATCAAGCTTTGCGCCAAGTACGCAGCAGGTGGTTGCTGGAGCTTGACGCGGACGATTGGCTGGCGCCGGACTGCCTTGATGTATTGACTGCACAGGTACAATCGGCCTCCCATTCAACTGCCCTCTTCCATGGCAATTATTATGAATGGTACGAAAGGAAACCGCATCAGCTGCTGTATAGCGGCGTGCGCAACATGCCAGGCTTATTTGACAAACAACAATTTCTGACAATGGGACTGCCATTGGTACCGCGGTTATATCGCGTAGATGCTTTGAAGCAAATCGGTGGATGGTCTCAGGAAGATCCTTCACATGGAAGACTTTATGAGGATTTTGAAGTGATTACACGTCTTTCCAAAGATTTTTCATTTAGGCATATTCCCACGCCGCTTTATCATCGAAGGTTACGTAGATTCAGCATCACTCATCAGAATTATGCTCATTTTTCCAACTGGCGGGAGTGGATTGAGAAGCAATAAAAAAAGAGAAGACCTATATAGATAGGTCTTCTCAAGCAAGCTTTTAGTTCAAAATACGCAAATATTCAACGCTGCGGCTAAATACAGTAATTGATTGTTCTGGCAAGTAGTAGGCGGAATTCACAACCATTGTGAAATAACCATCTTCTACGCTTTGCAGTTGTCCTACGTAAAATTGATTAATAAAGTAAACTTCGATATCTCTACCGATAAGACCTTTTAGGAAGGATTCAAAAGTCCAATGTGGCTCTGGGTGTGGATGTGGATGTGGTGGATGGGGAAGAGGCATTCTCGATCACTCCTTTCTTAATAAATAACTTCAATACTCGTAATCGGAATCATGACGCCTTCTCCGCTTACTTCTTTGACGAGAATAAAATCGTCACCAACAATCATGAGTTCTCCTGAAATAGGTCCAGCGGCAGTTAGAACAGTCACTGGTTGAAATCGTAATTCTTTCAGTAGATGCATCATAGGTTTGGTTACTCTTAGGAGATTAATCTCCTGTCTTAAGTGCTCTGATTTTCCCACAGTTCTTACCTCCTTAAGTTAGTTAATCATTTACTGGAGTATACCTTTTTACCATATGATGTATATTTGGGGGCTGACACGGTACATGCCCTATGTCCATTCATCCACTTCTCATTTTATTTATTTGTTCATCTGCGCCGCAGAGCAGCTTATATTAGGTTAAAGCGGAAAAATATGGACAAATAGATACCTATCCCAATCACATCAGATGAAAGGCTCATATACTTCTAATGCAAGTAAATAACTACCGGAAGAGGGAAGGGATATCGATGGACAAAGCAACGCTGGAATTGCTGGTTGGGAAAGATGTTCGTGTAGATAGGGGGGGGCCGGAATCGAGATTGGGCAAGTTGCTCGTCGTAAAAGACGATTACATTGTTGTCTATATTAAGGATACTGGAAACGTTTATTATAAAACCGAACATATCAAAAGCGTTAGTGTAGATACACGCACGATTGCTGATACATCGGTTGTCATAGTAGATCCAGATCTCCCGGAACCATTATTGCCTCCGGTCATCGATGGTGTAGACTTCATTGCTGTCGTTAAAGAAATGAAATTTCGTTGGGTGCAAATCAACCGTGGAGGCCCTGAGAAAATTGAGGGTATATTAACGGATGTGACAGATATTCTCGTAACATTGACTGTAGGCAGTGAAATTGTTCGCGTTATGCCTTTCCATATCCGTAACATCAGCTACGTAAACAAAAACAACGAGCAACAGCAAAATGCTAACGGTCAACAAGAAGCCGCAAATAACAGCAAAGATAAAAAAGATAGCAAAAAAGACAAGAAATAAATAATTAGAAAATTGAATATGCTTTGCAACTTTAAAAAGCCGTACTTGTACGGCTATTTTTTTAACCTTTTGCAAGCGAATGTACAGGCTAGACGAAAGACTAGGAAAGGGGAGGTTAAGATGCTTATTAGTTTTAGTTATCTATTAATCAGCGGAGCACTTCTGTATCTGCTATTGAAGCCTGAATCTACCTCCAGGCATGCGGAAATAAAAACAGAATTTAAGGAAGAGATGCCAGTCGTTCATATATCGAGTATAAAAAGCGCAGGGAAAGGCAATGAGTAGCGCGGAGACTCTGCTGATGATCAGTATTTTCTTAGTTACGGTCATTTTTGTTATGTGGAGACCCCGCGGAATCAATGAAGCCCTTCCTACCTCCATTGCGGCCGCTACCGTTCTAGTCATCGGATTTGTCCCCTTAACCGACATGGTAAGCATTTTAAAAATTGTAAGCGGGGCTTCCATTACGATCCTTTCGACTATTGTGATGTCGATTGTTCTGGAAAGCATCGGTTTTTTTAGATGGGCGGCCTTGAATTTGGCTATAAAAGCAAAAGGATCTGGCGTGCTGCTGTTCTGGTATATTAATTTACTATGTTTTTTGATGACATTGTTTTTTAATAATGACGGGAGCATTCTCATTACGACGCCTATTATTATTCATACCCTGAGCATGTTGAAGCTAAAGCCGCATCAAAAAGTTCCCTTCTTAATTTCTGGGGCTTTAGTAGCTACTGCGGCAAGCGCACCGATCGGGGTAAGTAATCTAGCTAATCTGATTTCATTGCAAATCGTCGGGTTAGATTTGAATACCTATGCCAAGATGATGTTTGTACCCTCCATGCTCGGGATTGGCTGTATGGCCTTGATGTTGTTTCTTATTTTCAGAAAAGATATTTCGATTGGATACAAAACGAATATGAATCAGCAATTTATGATCGAGAACTCCTCTATGAGATCACATCCGCTGTCTTCAAGACCGCAGCAAGGGACGGATATCGACTGGAAAATGTTTCGAATCAGTATAGGTGTCGTCATTGCAACCCGGCTCAGTTTCTTTGTTCTCGCTCCGCTAGGCATTCCGACGGAATGGCCTGCCATTATTGGCGCGATCATCTTAATCCTGATTAGATGGTTTAAGAAGCAAATCGGCCCAGCCGATGTACTGAGGAAAAGTCCGTGGAGTATTATTTTGTTTGCTTTCAGCATGTACATTATCATTTATGGCCTTCACAATTCGGGAATGACTGCACTGATTGTGAAACAATTCGGCGATACGGTTGCAACAAGTCCATTTCACGCGATATTCACTATGGGCGGGCTGCTGACTGTTTTATCTAACCTTTGTAATAATCTGCCCTCCGTTATGATAGGTACTTTATCTATTAAAGAGATGGGGTTAGATCTTCATTTACAGCAAATTTCTTATTTGGCGAATGTCATTGGAGCTGATATTGGGTCTTTGATTTTGCCAATGGGGACGCTCGCTTCCCTGCTTTGGATGCATACATTGAGACAACATAATGTCCCCATGCATTGGGGGAAATATTTGCAAGTAACGATCGTTGTTGTGCCCCTCAGTTTATTCGTTAGTTTACTTGGCTTATTTATTTGGACGTCATATGTTTCGTTCTGAGTGATGATGAATAAGGAGGTAAGACGGATATGAATTGTTTACAGCCTATGCTCGGCAAAACGATCGAGTTGAAGATAACTGAGAACGTGACCCGAAGTGGTGTGTTAATTGACTATGGCGCCGATATCGTTGTTATTTATGACGGTAATGACTATCTATATGTGCCAGCTGTTCATATTCAAACAATCCAATTAACCAGTGTACCTCATGAAATTATAGGCTATAAAGTAACGGATGTCGTAAATGAGACTTCCTACGAAGAAATTTTGAAAAAGTCCTTTGGCATTTTCCTGCAGATTTATGTCTCCGGCAATCAATCGATCCACGGTTATATCACAAACGTACAATCGAATTATTTTGTTTTTTATTCCCCCATCCATAAGACCATGTATATCCCCATGTTTCACTTAAAATGGTTAATTCCTTACCCTAACAATCCATTGCCGTATGCGCTCAATAGCATATTGCCAGAGACTTCACCAGATAATCAGCTTAACGATACGTTCGAAGGCCAGCTAAAAGAGTTGGAGGGACATCTTGTCGTTTTCGACTGGGGAAGCAGCTCCAGCAAAATTGGCCTGCTGAAAAGTGTGAATCAACATATGGCTGAGCTGATCACGGCCGATCAAACCTCCGTTTTCCGAAATATACAACATGTTAAAACAGCTTGCTTTCCCAATCTCTAGAAGCAGGTATCTGAAAAACCTCCCTGGTGAGGTTTTTTTATATTATATGAAAAAGGAAATTAACTAGAAACGGTATTTAACTAGCAAATACTTGTACAATTAAGTATTTTCAGAGTAAAAACCGTCAATGCTATGGTAATGAGGTGAGCAAGGAAAATGACGGTAATCATAACGGTTATTATATGTATTATCCCTCCGGTTATGCTGTTGGGAGCTTGGCTGTTCAAGTCGTGGCGAGTTGTCTATAATGTTCTGGCCGTGCTGTGTGCGTATATTTTCGGTATCATCAGCACTTTGGCAATCTACGAAATTTTGCACGATAAAACGGTGTTTATGACTAATATTCATGCGGTTTTTCAAAATAATTGGTTTCTGTTAAGCGGAGCCTATTTGGGCAGTTATGGCATGTATGTGATTCAGCTCCGGATGTTGAAGCAGTTTAGGCAGGAATAAACATAGATGCAACTAAATGCGGACGTCCGACGTCCAACAATTGATAGGATCATACATAAGGAAGGTGAGCGGATGCTCGGAGTTGTCCAACGGTTTATGAAATATAGCCTGCCCCTAGGCTTAAGTCTGTCGGTACTGACGGGATGCTTCCAACACGCGCCAGCGAAACCTTCGGCTGTTCCTTCGCCTGCGCCGTCAGGGACGCATGCAAGCAGTCCCCCTGCTAGTCCTTCAGCCGTACCGACACCAACAGCGGATCCTGTTCAGACGATTCTTCAGGGAATGACTGTTGATGAGAAAATAGGCCAATTGATATTCGCTGGAATAGATGGTTATGAAATGAGTCAGCATGCTCGTGAGCTCATTGATTCCTATCATGTTGGCGGGTTGATATTGTATAAAACGAATGTGAAGGATACAGGCCAGTTGATTGCCCTTGTGAATGCATTGAAGCAAGAGAATGCCGGGAATAAGCTGCCTCTCTGGCTTGGGGTGGATGAAGAAGGCGGGAGAGTAACGCGCTTGCCTGATGAAATTGAGAAAACACCTCCGAGCGGAGAGATCGGAAAGACGAACAGTAAGGAGTTCGCCTTCGGAGTTGGCAGTCTGCTCGGCCAAGAGCTGAGAGCGTTCGGATTGAACGTTGATTTCGCACCCGTGCTCGATATCAACAGCAACCCGAACAATCCTGTTATCGGCGATCGCTCCTTTGGGGCCAATGCGCCGATTGTCAGCTCCTTGGGCATTCAAACGATGAAGGGCTTGCAGACTCAGAAGGTGATGCCGGTCGTTAAGCATTTTCCAGGACACGGAGATACGTCCGTGGATTCCCATGCCCAGCTTCCTGTTGTTCAGAATGATTTGGCAAGGCTGCGCAAACTGGAGCTCCTGCCCTTTGCGGAGGCGTTTAAGCAGCAAGCGGATGCGGTGATGGTAGCACATATTTTGCTGCCCAAAGTAGATGGCCAGAACCCGGCTTCCATGTCGAAGAAGATCATGACGGACCTGCTGCGGCAGGAGATGGGCTTCCAAGGACTGATCATGACAGACGACATGACGATGGGAGCTATTATTAAAACGTATGATATCGGTGAAGCTGCAGTTAAGTCGATTCTTGCCGGGACAAATGTCGTGATGGTCGGTCACGATTATGAGAAGGTGGTGGCGGTTGCCAAGGCACTTCGCCGAGCAGTCGATGAGAAGCGAATTCCCATGGCAGCGGTCGATGAAAGCGTAGTTCATGTTCTCAAGCTGAAACAGAAGTATCAGCTGACTGATGCGGCTGTGAAAACGCCTGACACGAAGCGAATAAATAGTGATGTGAAGCACCTTCTGGAAACCTATCTTCACAAATGAAAAAGCCTTTATTTCCCTGGTTATATTGCCTGGGGAGATAAAGGTTTTTGTTATATCCCTGCATGCTGCAATTAATAAACAGGGATTCCGCCATCCAATAAAAATTTGGCATAGGCGATCGGTTTGTAGAAGGTTGCCTTCCATTCATCCATCATATCGGCTTCCTTAAAGCTATAACGTTGATCTTTGCTGTTGCATTCAATAAATAAAGGGAAGCCATGGCTGGTAAGTCCGATGTCTAGCCCAATATCAGCCAAATGGGGCAACTCCGCACTTAAATGCTTGGTTACGCGCATTGTAAAATCAGTGATCTGCTGAAAAACGGCTGCCTGATCGAGTGCCGGATATTCTTTCGCCAGAATATCCGATAAGCGCATGACTTCGCCTCCTTGCGCCACATTCGTAAGAAAGTGCTTTCGGGAAGCCACTTTGGCAACAATCCCCGTTATTCCCCATTCGCCGCAATCGCCGCGCTGGACCGAAATGCGCAGATCAAATGGACGGCCGTCATATTGAGCCAGCGGTAAGCATTGCTGGACGATGTAAGAGCGGGTTTTGAGCTTTTTTTGCAGGGAGGCCGGGAGCTGTTTCGAAAAACGGACTTGCCGCCATATGCGATTGCTGATTCGCATGCTTGCCGGATAGATGAGATTCCAGCCTTTTCCAACCCGATCCATTTTCATAATCCCACGGCCAATACTGGAATTCGTTGGCTTAATAATAAGCGAATCATAGGCGTTCATCATCATTCTCAAATTTATCAGGTTTGCCGCGTACGTACCAGGCATATGCGGCCTTATCGAGTCGTCTTTCAGCAGAATCTGATGGATAAGCAGCTTGCTGTAACGGTTCCAACGATTAAATAGAATGATACCGTGCTGCGTCCAGCTTTCCAACATGTCATAAGAAGCATGATCCAGGTAAATGGCGCGGTTGTGAATGACTTTAGGCAGATCGATCCATGCAAGGACGAATTTATCGCCGGAGGGGATGTAAGCGCGTACCTTCATCGAATCTATTCGAACATCTTGAATGCGGAAATAGCAAGGAATCACCCCATATTTTTTGCCAGCTTCACTGTAGTAATGAATAGCTTCGTATATTGTCTTCCCTTGAGGGATGCCATCGAATAAGGTGTCGTTTATTAAAATGCCCACATAGGGATTTTCCATTGTATTCCTTTCACTCCTTTACATTCAATTTACTGGCAGGTGATGCGGATGTCTTCATTTAGTTTATGGAAAAGCAGGGCTGCTTGTTTGTACGGATGCTGATAGACCCGTTAGAAGATGTGACGTTTGCACAGAATGTAGGGGCAAATACCCAGACTAACCCATAAAATCCGCATATGTATAGAAAAGAGGCCGCATAAGGCATTTAACGGATACGGAAAGGGGTCAGAAAATGTGCAGCTTGCCGATCAAAGTAGCCATTGTAACACCCGGTACTTTCCCCATACCATCTGGAACAAGCAGTTCGGTAGAAATGGTCGTTAACCATACAGCCAAGCATTTAGTTAAACATATGGGGGTGTATGTGCTTGGGCGTAAAACATTGCATCAACCGAGCCATGAGGTTCAAGAAGGCGTTCATTATTTACGTGTTCGATACGAGAAACCTGCTTCTTATATAGCGAGGGTCAGCCAGCAAATCAAATTGGTAAAACCGAACGTTATCCAGGTTGAGAATCGTCCGCGGTTTGTACGGTATTTACGCAGGCGGCATCCGGGAATCAAGATTAGCTTAATGCTGCATTCCACCTCTTTTATTTCCATGCCTCACATCTCCGTTCGAGAGCTGTCGACATGCCTTCGAGCTGCGAATGTCATTGTTGTCAATAGTGATTTCCTAAAGCGGTTAATCCAACGTAAGGTTCCTAGCTGCTCCCATAAAGTCGTGACTCAGCATCTCGGAGCGGATCTGTCGCAATTTACATCCAAATGGACCCCGGAAGGAAGCGAATCCCGCCTGGAAACGCTGAAAAAGCTAGGGTATGAGAATAAGAAAATCATTTTATTCGTCGGAAGGCTCATCCCGAAGAAAGGCGTACATCATCTGCTAGATGCGATGCTCCAAGTGATCCGATCTGAGCCCGATGCTATCTTGCTTATTGTTGGCAGCGCCTACTACGGAAAAGATACACAAACGGATTATGTCCGTAAACTGCACAGGATGGGGAGCTCAATGCCGCAATATGTCCGTTTCTTCCCGTACGTGGCCCATAACGACATTGCCAAATGGTACCAACTGGCGGATGTAGTTGCTGTTCCTTCTGCACCGAATGAAGCATTCGGTCTAGTCAATGTTGAGGCCATGGCGGCGGGTGTGCCGGTAGTTGCCACACGTTCGGGGGGGATCCAGGAAGTTGTTAATCATGGTACAACCGGATATTTAATCAATCCGGACCAAATTGCGGATGAACTTCCCCGCTATTTGGTTCGAGTGCTTGGAGATGTGGAGCTTCAGAAGGTGATGGGCGAGCAGGGGTTGCAGAGAGTGAAGCATCTGTTTACGTGGGAACGAAGCGCTGACCAATGGTTTGAACGATATCGGAGCATGATGAAGTCCATGAGGTGATGCTACCTGGGTAACGATTTTGATTTCCGAGCATATCAAAATCGCACCTGGGTGACGATTTTGATTTCCAAGCATATCAAAATCGCACCTGGGTTAATGCACATTTTAAAGGGCAAACGTACATTTTACTGGATGTATGAATATGTTACAAATGACTAGACCATGAAGAAATGGAGAGGAGTCTATGAGCAAACGGAATAGCAATCGTGGCGTCCCCCGAAAGCAGCAAGTGCAACGAGTGAATTCCTATACGAACGAGCTGAAGTGGTTGGATGAATCGGATTCCGCGCTTGCCCAGCCTAATCCCGAACGCGAGCAAAAGAACAATGTTCAGGCTGTTGTCACCACGAATGCAACCAAAATGATTCCCAAACCGAAGAAAACGGAAGCTCCCCCCTTGGAAAAGCCGCAGCCGCAAGCCTCAATCCCGCCTAACCGTGCAGTCAACCCTGCACCACCGCTCATTTTGTTGACGGAGCGGAAAGCCGGAATGTCTTCAAACCCTGTTGTCTATACCGATGATATCGTTGAAGAAGCGATTACATCGGAAAAAATAGCCAATCGGGCAGTGGATGAAAGTAAAATCAAGCCGCAGAGCATTAGCACCAAGGTGATAAGGGACCATGCAATCGACCACACGAAGCTGGCTACGGCAAGTGTGACCAGAGAGAAAATTGCAAACAGCGCCATTCACGACGAACATATTGCCCCCCACAGCGTTTCCGGCGAGAAAATTCATAATCATTCCATTTCCGGAGAGAAGCTGATGGATAACAGTATCACCGCCGATAAATTGGCGGATCAAGTGATTGACTCCATCAAGCTGGCGAATGGATCGATCTTGTCGCACCATTTGTCCGAGATGGTGATTTCGACCGAATTGATCGATGACCAGGCCGTTAGCTCGGAGAAAATACGCAGCGGAGCCATTCAAGCCAAGCATTTGTCAAATAATATTATTGATACGGCCAAAATCTCAGACGCGGCTATCACGACGGATAAACTGAGAGATCAAGCAGTGACGCATGATAAAATTGCCGATGACAGCATCGGTCCCGTCCATTTACAGCCCGAAAGCATTCTCTTTCAGCATTTGGCTCCGGGAAGCGTTCAGAGCAGGACGATTAGTCCATGTCAGATAGACAGCATTCATATTGTAGAAAATGCGATTGAAACCGCCCATCTGCAGCCGGAATCCGTAATCGAAGAGAAGCTGGCCGAGCGGGCAGTCACAGAGGAGAAGCTCGGGGATCAAGCCGTTACAAGCGCTAAACTAGCGAAGGAATCGGTTGGATCTGTTCATCTGAAGAAAGCTTCTATCCAAGCTATGCATATCGGCAGCGAAAGCATTACCGGGGATAACATCGGAGCGGGTGAAATTGGAACGGAGCACCTGCGAAAAGGCTCCATACAAACCGATTTGCTCCAGGACGCTTCGGTTACATCCGAGAAGCTTGTTAACAGCAGCATCGAAGCAAGGCATATCCAAAATCAATCCGTCACGGCTGAACATTTGGCTGACTTTTCGGTTACAACCTCTAAATTAGCGCCTAGGTCCATCACTTCCGAACAGTTGGCTGCTGGGAGTGTCGACTCTATCCAACTCAAGGATGGGAGTATAACATCGGAGAAAATTGCCCCTGGAGCTGTCCAAGGGGTGCATGTCGGGCATGGAGCCATTGCCAAGGAGCACTTGGAGCTGCGTTCGATTGGCGAGGAACAGCTGGGGCTTTATGTAATCCGCAGAGAGCATATTGCGAATGAAGAAATCATTACGAGGCAATTGCATGAAGAGGCGGTCACAACCAGTAAAATTGCGGAAGAAGCCGTAACGAGCAATAAAATTGCGCCACTCACCATTGAAACGCGTCATTTACAAGAACATATCATCGAAGGCATTCATATTAAACCAGGCACGATTAGTTCCGAGCACCTGGGCGATAATTCAATCAAATTGGACGTTTTTGCCGACCGAAGTTTGTCTGGTAAGAAGCTAATTGAACAAACCGTTACGGAAGAGCTCATTGCTAATCATGCTGTAACCGGGCAAAAGCTTGCCCCTGGCTCTGTAGATTCACAGCACTTGCAGGAAGGCGTTGTTCAGACATCGAGTATTCAGGACGGCGCCGTACAGACATCTAAAATTCAAAACGAAGCGATTACTGAAATAAAGCTTGCTGATTTCAGTGTGACAGCCGGCAAGATTGCCGAAAAAGCGGTCAATAGCGAACATATTCTGGACGGAGCGATTACAGCAGCGAAGCTGGCCAATGAAAGCATTCATGGCAGCAAGCTGGTTGGCGGAGCCATTCATGCCCGTCATCTTGCGGAAGAAGCTGTAACCGGCTCAAAGCTGGCCCCACACAGTGTGGACGGCAGTAAACTGATTAGCGGAGCCGTACAGAACGAGCACCTGAAAGCAGGTGCTGTGAGCAGCGAGAAATTAGCAGAGGGCAGTGTCGTTAGCAGTAAATTGGCAATCGAGGCTGTTGGGACCGACCATATGGCGGACGAAGCGGTTACAGCATCGAAGCTGGCGCCATGGAGCGTAGACAGCACCAAAATTATCTGGGAAGCGATCAATACGCAGCACATTGCGGATGGTGCGGTTAGTGGAGAGAAACTATCGGAAGCTAGTGTGGATGGCAGCAAGCTGAGCCAAGAAGCCGTGCTCACGGAACATCTGGCTGACGAGGCTGTAACCGGAGCTAAACTGGCTGCGGGCAGTGTAGATGGCAGCAAGCTGGTCATCGGTACGGTGGGCAGTGAAATCCTTGCTGATGGCGCGGTAAGCCTTGAGAAATTGGCGTCCGGCAGCGTAGACGGCAGCAAGATCGCCGATGGTGCGGTCGGAACCGAGCATCTTGCGAACGGTGCAGTAACCGGTGCGAAGCTATCGGCAGCGAGCGTAGACGGCAGCAAGCTTGCCATTGGAGCTATTCAGGGTGAACATATCGCAGATGAAGCAATTAGCGGCATCAAGCTGGAGGCAGGAAGTATCGATGGCAGCAAGCTGATGACCGGGGAGGTCAGAGGCGACCACTTAGCTCCTGGCAGTGTGGACGGCAGCAAGCTGGTAGGCGGAACTATCGAGAACCATCATATTGCTTATGGAGCCATAACCCGGGCTAAGCTCGCTTCGGGCAGTGTCGACGCTACCAAGCTGGTTAATGCGTCGGTGGAGAATGAACATTTGGCTGACGGTGCGGTTACCGGCGTTAAGCTGGCCGCCGGCAGTGTGGACGCTAGCAAGATGACGAACAATTCGGTATTCGGCAAGCATATTGCTGATGGTGCTGTAAGCTCGTCGAAGCTGGCAACGGCCAGTGTGGATGGCAGTAAATTAGTGCTTGGTTCTATCAGCAGCGAGCATCTGGCGAATGGAGCCGTTCATGGCGAGAAATTGGCTGTCGGCAGTGTCGATGGCAGCAAGCTTGTTAAAGATGCGATAACCCGCGAACACCTGGCAGACGGTGCTGTGGATGGCAGTAAATTGGCTTCTGAAAGCATAGACGGTTCCAAGCTGGCGGAAGGCTCGGTTAGCTACCACCACTTGGTTGACGGTGTGATCGACAGTGCCAAATTGGCCATCGGCTCTGTCAGCAGCGAACATCTCTTAGACGGTGCTGTCAGCGGAGCCAAGCTCGAACCGGGCAGCGTGAATGCGAGCAAGCTGGCAAGTGGAGCGGTGGAAGGCGAGCACCTCGCGGACGGCGCGATTCTTGGTTCGAAGTTGGCGGCAGGCAGTGTGGACGCCGGCAAGCTGGCCGTTAACTCGGTGTTTGGGAAGCATTTGGCCGACGGTGTTGTCAGCAGTGCCAAATTGGCGGCAGGCAGCGTGGACGGTACTAAACTCGCTCACGGAGTGATCGGTGAGGCTCATCTTATCGATGGGTCTATTAGCGGAGCTAAGCTGAAGGAGGCCAGCATTGACGGCAGCAAGCTGGTGATCGGAAGTATCCACAGCGAGCATTTGGCTGACGGTGCAATCAGCATGAGCAAGCTGGCAGAAGGCAGCATCTCCGGCTCGATGCTGGCAACTGGCGAGATCACACGCGACCATTTACTCGACGGTGCCATTGATAGCCAGAAGCTGGCGAGCGAAGCTGTACAGGGCGAGCATCTGGCCAACGGGGCTGTAAGCAGAGCCAAGTTAGCCAAAGGCAGCGTAGATAGCAGCAAGCTGACCAAAAACAGTGTGAACAGCGAGCATCTGGCCGATGGCGCGGTGACAGGGGCTAAGCTTGCGGTAGGCAGCATTGATGCCAGCAAGCTGTCGAGCGGTTCCGTTTACGGTGAGCATATCGAGGATGGCGTCATTAGTGCAGCTAAACTAGCAGCAAACAGTGTAGATGGCAGCAAGCTGGTAAGCGGAGCCGTAAATAGCGGGCATCTTGCTGACCGCTCAGTGACGACAGCCAAGCTGGCAGAAGGCAGTGTAGACGGAACTATACTCGCCAAAGGCGTTATCAAGGGTGAGCATGTCACTGACGGTTCGATTAGTGGAAAGAAGCTGACGGCAGGCAGTGTAGATGCAAGCAAGCTGGCTCATAATTCTGTTTACGGAGAGCATCTGGCGCTTGGTTCAGTAGGCGGATCGAAGCTGGAAGCAGGCAGTGTGGACGGCAGCAAGCTAGCCGCTTGGGCAGTGAGCAGCGAGCATCTGGTAGACGGTGCAGTTACCGGAGCAAAGCTGGCCGCAGGCAGTGTAGACGGCAGCAAGCTCGCTGCAGGCAGCATTAGCGCTGAGCATCTTACAGACGGTTCAATTAACAGTGCCAAATTAATGGCAGAGAGTGTTGACGCGAACAAACTTGCTCCGGGAGCCGTGAATGGCATACACCTTGCGGACGGAGTCATAGACAGTTCGAAGCTAACGCCTGAAGCTGTACATGGCGAACATTTGGCCGATGGAGCTGTAAGCAGAGCTAAGTTAGCTGAAGGCAGTATAGATGGCAGCAAGCTTACTAAAGACAGTGTGAGTAGCGAGCATTTGACGGATGGTGCGGTGACCAGGACTAAGCTGTCAAACGGTTCCGTTTATGGCGAGCATCTCGCAGATGGTGTCATTAGCGCAGCTAAACTGGCCGCAGGCAGCGTTGACGGCACTAAACTGGTTGTTGGTGCCGTAAGTATGGAGCATCTGGCAGACGGCTCAGTGACGGCAGCCAAGCTGGCAGAAGGCAGTGTAGACGGAACTATACTCGCCAAAGGCGTCATCAAGGGTGAGCATGTCACAGACGGTTCAATTAGCGGAAAGAAGCTAATGGCAGGCAGTGTAGACGCCAGCAAGCTGGCCTATAATTCCGTTTACGGCGATCATCTCGCATTCGGCTCTGTGAATGGGTCGAAGTTAGCGGCCGGCAGTGTGGATGGAGGCAAATTAGCTGCTTGCTCCGTGAACAATGAGCATCTCGTCGACGAGGCGATTACCGGGTCAAAGCTGGCTCCTGAGAGTGTAGACGGCACAAAGCTTACCAAAGGCAGCGTTAGCGCTGAGCACTTGGTCGATGGAACAATCAGCGGTACGAAGCTGATGGCGGAGAGCGTGGACACGTACAAAATTGTCCAGGGAGCTGTGACCAGACGTCATTTAGCGGATGGGATCGTAGACAATACGAAGCTGGCGGATGGAGCCGTACATGGGGAGCATCTTGCTGACAACTCTGTTACCGGAGCGAAGCTGGCAAGCGGCAGCGTCGATGGCACGAAGCTGGTTCCTGGAGCAATCAGCAGCGAGCACCTCGCAGACGGTGCTATTAGCTTAGGTAAACTTGCCACAGGTAGCATAGACAGCGGTATGCTGGCCTTCGGTGCGGTAAGCAGCGTGCATCTTGCTGTTGGAGCAGTGACTGCAGTGAAGCTTGCGGCAGGCAGCGTCGACGGAAGTAAATTGGCCAGCGAGGCGGTAAGCGACGAGCATATTGCAGACGGAGCGCTAAGCGGATCCAAGCTGGCAGTTGGCAGTATCGACGGAAGCAAACTAGCCCCTGGCTCCGTATACGGCGAACATCTTGCTGTAGGGTCGATAAGCGGGACGAAGCTGACAGAGGGAAGTGTCGATGAAAGCAAATTATCATTCCGTACTGTTCAGCTGCCTCCTTCAAAGTCCGTCGCCATGCAGCAATTCGGCCTTGTTCCCTTCGAATACAAAGTGCAGGATGAAATCGTCGATGTTCAAATTTATTTCGATGAACCTTTTGCGGATAGCAACTATGTGTTAGTTGGAACAACGAATCATACCGTTTGCTATGCGGTTGTTAAGCAAAAATATACGAATTATGCGGTTTTATCATTAGTAAGAACACGTTTCTCCCCAGAAATCTACGGGATCGTCAACTGGATGGCAATAGGAAATAAATAACACAGTAATCAGGCAGGGTCGTGCTTCGCACCGATCCTGCTTTTTTTGCTGCCATCAGCAGTGAAAGCTAGGGATAAAACCCATTTTTTTGTCTTCTCCGCTATTCGTCCATGTTTCGCGGTAGTTGAACGCATAGAATGAAGCAGATATCCCGGATGCTTTGAAGGAGATGAGTCTCTGATGAAAGTCGTAATTATGGCAGGAGGCAAGGGACTGCGTTTTTGGCCGCGAAGCGTGGAAACGAAGCCTAAGCAATTTTTGGCTTTAACTTCCAATGAAAGCATGCTTCAGCAGACTTACCAAAGATTTAGCAAGTATGTAGACGTGGCGGATATTTATGTGGTTGCGGGCTCATCCTACACCACATTAATTCATGAGCAGCTGCCGCTCTTAGATCCGAGCCGCATGATTGTGGAGCCCTATCAAAGGGATACCGGACCTTGTATGGCTTTAACAGCGAGGTTTTTTTTGCAGCAAGAACTGGATGACGTCATCGTGACGACTCCCTCCGACCAATACATTCCCGACGATGCGGAATTGATGAGGGTATTGCTGGAAGCGGAAGCGATTGCGAAACAGGATGCATCGATTGTCACGCTAGGGATTGTTCCGACAAGGCCGGAGACGGGCTTCGGGTATATACGGGCGGAAGCGAACTCGATGCCAGGCCAGGCCAAGCGTGTGCTGAGCTTTGTAGAAAAGCCAGACAAGAAACGTGCCCGTGAATTCATGAAGGAGCCGAATATGTACTGGAATAGCGGTATTTTCATTTGGAAGCCTTCGACAATTAATTATTATATGAAGATTCATCAAAGTGAGATGTGGCATAAGCTGTGGCTATCCGATCTTCCATTAGAGACCGTTTATGCTTCGCTGCCCAGATTATCTGTGGACTATGCCATTTTGGAGAAAGCCGAGAGTGTGTATACGATCCCCGTTCATTTCGTTTGGGATGACGTAGGTTCGTGGAATGCGCTGGAACGGGTTTTTCCTAAGGATGAACAGGGAAATTTGTTTTTCGGAGAGGTCCACTCCCTCCATGCCGCCAACTCGATTATTTATGCGGAAGATCAAAAGGTGGTGGCAATCGGAGTCAGCGATTTGATCATCGTTTCCACGAAGGACGGCTTACTCGTTTGCCCGAAATCGGAGGAGCAAAATATTAAAATCGCGATAAGCATGATGGAGTCTTCAAAGTAGAAATTTAAGTCAATCAGGTGGTGAACGCATGAATATCGCATTCGATATGTCATTTACACGAACGAAATCACATGAGCGTGCTGTGGGCAAATTCGCCAGGAGATTCATACGTTCGATTCAGAAAGAAAATCATAACCACAGCTTCCATTCTTTCTACCCGGAAACAGGCCCGAATGCGCAGCCTATGGAGGTTCAGCTGGAACGATTTCTGAGAGAGAACGCGATTGATTTGTTTCAAATTCTGAGCCCGTTTGACATTTCGTCTGCAAGCCTCAAGAAAGCTTGGTTCGGGACAACGAAAGTGGCTGTGCTCCTGCATGACATGATCCCGTACGGCGAGTTTAAGAATAGTGATAACCAGGCTGCTTTTACCGATTTTATCCGATCCTGTGATTTGATACTCACGAATTCTGATCAATTAGAGCAGGAAGCGATCGATACGCTAGGAGTCATTCCAGAAAAAATAATCTCGATCTATGGCAGCATTAATAGGCGGTTTATGCACTCCGGCGATAAGGATGGCTTGCAAACGTTTGGGATCGGCAAACCTTTTGTCCTGAGCACGGCAAATGTGTTTGACACGAAGCTTATCGTGAAGCTGATCCGAGCCTTCGGTCAAGTAAATCGACAGCTGCATAGTAAATATCAGCTCGTCATCGCAGGTAAGATGGATGAAGCAGAAAAGCAATCCTTGCGTTTTGAAGCCATCCTTGCCGGAGTCGAGCAAGACACCTTGTGGCTTTCGGATGTCTCGGACGGAAAGCTGGCTCAACTGTACAGTCGTGCAGATGTATTTGTGTATCCGTCCCCGCATAAGGGCTATGGTGTGCAGGCGCTGGATGCGATGGCCTGCGGTACGCCTGTGCTCACATTCTCACAGTCTCCTTCGCGGTCAAGTGCGGCTTATAGTGTCGATCTGGCCAATCCCGACGGCATCGTTCAGGGGTTATTGGCATGTTTAACTGACGGTGCGGTAAGGAACGATTTACGGAATCAAGGATACGAATGGATCGATCGATTGGAGGAACAACCCGACGGAACGAAGGTTCATGAAGCGTATCAGGTTGTTTTGCGAAAAAAACTGGCGATATTCACGCCTCTTACACCTCTCAAAAGCGGTATTACTGCTTATATGAATGTCATTTTGCCAGCACTGCAAAAATCTTACGAATGTGATTTGTTCATTGATGGCGGCTACGAGCCCCTATTACCGCAAGAGATCGGGGAAGAACAAGCGAAACGCATTTATCCTCACGATGTATTTCCACAAAAGGCTGGTCAATATGATGAAATTTTGTACCAATTAGGCGATAGCATCCTTCATGCCTATATAACCCCATATGTATTGAAATACCCGGGTGTTGTTGATCTTCACGATCTTCAGTTGAAGAAAATGCTTCGCAATGGGACGGAATCCCAAGCCGAGCTGATCGACACGGAACAACTGCTGCACGCCGCCAAGTCCATTCTTGTTCATAATCAGTACGCCAAAAAAAAGCTGCAAAGCAAAGGGTTTCGCAATGTGGGCTATTGTGCGCTGCCGCAAAAGCTTCCGGTGATGATCTCGCTCTTGATGGATCGCGATTTTGTATTTTCCAGCTTCGGTCGCATTGCGGAAAATAAAAACCTGGAGCTAGCAATACGCTGCTTTAAAAGGCTGAAAGACGAAGGCTGCACGGACATGAAATACACGATTGCTGGGGATGGTTCGTCCCGCTATATCAAAAAGCTGAAAGCCTTCGTAGCTGAGCTGGGACTTGAGCAAATGGTGGAATTCAAAGGATCCGTCGATCATGCCGAATACCAGACAACGCTCAGCCACTCGGATGCTTGTATCCAGCTGCGGTACCCGGCGGACGGAGAAGCTTCAGGAAGCTTGCTCGACATTCTATCGCATGGCAAAGCTGCGATCGTTTCGGATGTTGATTCGTTCTCAGAGCTGCCAAGCGGTGTGGTTTGTAAAATCAAGCATGATGATGCAGTCGAAGATCGATTGTATATTACCATGCGACAGTTGTACAAAGACAAACATTTGCGCAAGCAGATGAGGGAGCGTTCGAGAAATTATGTAGCTGAGCACCATTCAGTTTCGAAATATGTGGAGAAATTTAAACGCATTGTTGAGGACGGGAAATACGACGAATTGCAAGAGGCATTGGCTGATGAAAAACCTGAAGCGGCTGCATCACCGCAATCGGAAGCCGGCTCGGACACGGCAGAATCCGCTGCTCCAAGCGAAGAAACGGCGAAGGCACCGATCGAAGGAAAAACCACCCGTACAGTTTATATTTCTCCTAACCGATACCGAAGAATACGAATTGGAAAGAGGCCGGTCTCTTATTTTTCATTCAATTTAAACGAACTGCCTCAAGGCTGCACCATAGAGCGTGCTGTGATGCAGATCCCGGCGATAACGAAAGTTCTTCGCATACATCGGATTAAGACGCCTTGGTCCACAAAGAGCATATTGCGCCGAAGACCCCGGGTTCGTAAATTACCGATTTTCAAAAGCGCGATGAATCGAAAAGCGAAGCCGAACCAAAGCTTGCTCTTTACGTGGGACTGTACCCGGCTGGCTCAAAATTGGCAGCAGGATCAGTTAAACAATCATGGCGTATTCGTATCTAATGCGTCGGCTGTGAGAAGGCCGAACCTGCATGTCGTTGTGAGCGGGGAATTTGAGTCATAGTTGATATCCAAGAAAGGAAGCGGGTATGTGATGGGGAAAATAAAAAAAGCGATCATCCCGGCTGCTGGCCTAGGAACGAGATTCCTTCCGGCAACAAAAGCAATGCCCAAGGAAATGCTGCCCATTGTCGATAAACCGACGATTCAATATATCGTCGAGGAAGCCGTCGAATCCGGCATTGAAGATATCATCATTGTAACTGGACGAAGCAAGCGGTCGATTGAAGATCATTTTGATATCAACTACGAGCTTGAATTTAACTTAAGGGAAAAAAATAAACAATCGCTGCTGAAAATCGTCGACGATATTTCGAATATGGTGGACATTCATTATGTGCGGCAAAAGCAGGCGCTTGGCCTCGGTCATGCCATTTGGTGCGCGCGTAAATTTATCGGCAACGAGCCGTTCGCCGTGCTGCTTGGCGACATGGTCATCGATAGCAATCCTCCGTGTCTCAAACAGCTGATTCAAATCTACGAAGAGAAGCAATCCTCTGTCATCGCTGTGAAAGAGGTCGCGTGGCCGGATGTCGGTATGTATGGCATCGTAGATGGAGATCTCATTAAAGATGGGCTCTATCAGGTGAAAGCTTTGGTTGAGAAGCCGGTTGTGAATCCTCCGTCCAATACAGCTATCGTAGGCAGATACATTTTGGAACCTGACATATTCGAAATTCTAGCGTGTACTCCTTCAGGTGCGGGGGACGAAATTCAATTGACGGATGCCATGCAGGAGCTGATGAAGCGTCAGCCTCTCTATGCCTATAAATTTGTAGGTAATTTGTACGATGTTGGAGATAAACTTGGTTTCTTAAAAGCCACGGTTGAGCTTGCGTGCAAGAATAAGGAGCTGCAGGAGGAATTCAAGAAATATTTGTACCGGGTTTTAGCAGAGGATGGTGGATCGCTTTGAAGAAAGTGGTAATCACCGGAGCAGCCGGGTTTCTGGGATCCCACCTCGCGAAGGAATTGATTAAGCGCGGCGACCAGGTTATCGGCTTGGATAACTTCTCAACCGGTAAAGCAGAGAACATACGAGAATTATCCGAATCTAAGCTTTTTACATGCTTCGCCTGTGACGTCGCTGAAGAGCACGCAGGATCCATGCCCGCATTAAGCGGGATCGATGAAATTTATCATCTGGCGTCTCCGGCATCCCCTAAGTTTTATCAGGCAGAGCCATTTGCAACGATCCGGGTGAATACGGCAGGTACGGCGAATATGCTCGAGTTGGCTCGCAGAAACAACGCCAAGATGGTATTCACCAGCACAAGCGAGGCCTACGGAGACCCGGTGGTTCATCCTCAACCGGAGGACTACAGGGGCAATGTCAATACGTGGGGACCTAGAGCTTGTTACGATGAGGCGAAACGGCTTGGCGAAGTGTATTGCTACGAATATGCTTCACGTTATGGCGTCAAGGTGAAGGTTGCCCGAATCTTCAATACGTACTCGGCGGGATTAAGGAATGATGACGGCCGGGTGATTTCCAACTTCGTTACGCAAGCCTTGAACGGCCAAGATATAACGGTCTATGGCGATGGCTCGCAAACCCGCTCTTTTTGCTATGTCGACGATACCGTTAGAGGCTTGCGATTGATGATGGACCGCGAAGAAGCCAATGGACAATTGATCAATCTTGGAAACCCTGTAGAAATCTCCGTGATGGAGGTCGCACATTTGGTCAAGAGCTTGGCGCAGTCCTCAAGCAGGATAACCTTCAGTCCCCTTCCTCAGGATGATCCTAAAGTAAGGCGGCCTGTGATAGACAAGGCGAAGACGCTATTAGGCTGGGAGCCGTTCATTGATTTAAAGGAAGGTCTGCGTCTTACGATTGAGGCATACCAGGCAAAACTGTCGAAGTAAAGGTGGAGGAGGATAGCGATGAAAGTTGTTTGTATAGGCTCCGGCTATGTAGGAAGTGTGACGGGAACTGCCTTTGCCATCCTAGGGTTTCCAACAATCATTGTAGACATGGACGCGCGTAAGGTTAACGAGATTAACGGAGGCATAAGTCCGATCTATGAGCCGGGCCTGGCTACTTGTATCGAGCGAATGGTGCAGGCCTCGCGTCTTTCTGCAACACAGACTTATGATTGTGTGTATGAGGCGGACGTTGTATTTATCGCCGTCGGCACCCCATCCAAACCGGATGGAGCAGTTGAGTTGAAATATGTCAAAGCAGCTGCCAGAAGCATTGGCGAGCATTTGAACCCCAGCCGGTTCACCGTTATTGTCAATAAGTCAACCGTGCCCGTAGGTACATCCGAACTGGTCGCAACGATCATCGAGGAAGTATCAGGCTTAGAGAACAACCGGCACTTTGCGGTCGTTAGCAATCCTGAGTTTCTGAGAGAAGGCTTCGCGTTAGAGGATGTGTTCTTCCCGGAGCGAATTATTATCGGCTCAGGCTCGCCGAAGGCAAAGAAGATGATGCGGGATCTCTACAAACCGCTGTTGGAACGAACGAATTATGCTGAGCTTACCGCGCACCTCGCGTCTGCCGACAGCCTTGAGGCTACGAAAACGGTGCTGTTTGAAACGGATGCGAAGAGTGCGGAATTGATTAAATACGTATCCAACGCCTTTCTTTCTGTAAAGATCAGTTATATCAACGAAGTGGCCCGGCTCTGTGACTCGCTTGGCGCCAATGTCAACGATGTCTCTTATGGAATGGGGCTCGACACACGGATCGGCAATAAATTCCTCCAAGTTTCCAGCGGGTGGAGCGGGAGTTGTTTTCCGAAGGATACGGCGGAAATATTATCCGAGAGCCAGAAGTACGGCAGTGAGCTTACCCTTGTGAAAGCAGCCATTGAATCGAATATCAGCATGCACGATTACTGCATCCAGAAGATTCAGAGAAGCCTGACCTCCTTAAATAGTAAAAACATTGCCATTCTCGGCCTCACATTCAAACCGAACACGGACGATGCCCGTCACACGCAAGCTTCTTATATCATCGGAAAGCTGCTTGATCTGGGCGCTAATGTGTCGGTGCATGACCCGAAAGGGATGTCCATGTTTCAACAAATGAACAGCCAGCTGCAAATCCGTTATTGTGAACGGCCGATCGATGCGGCCGCAGGTGCAGATGCGCTTGTCCTGCTAACCCACTGGGATGAGTACAGGCTGATGAACTGGGAGACCATTTATAAACTAATGAAAAATCGGTATATTCTGGATACGAGAAACTTCTTAAAGAAATTGAATCTCGGTGAGTTAGGATTTGCATACGAAGGCTTGGGCCTGCATTAATGATCCAGAAGGGAGTAGCCAATGGGGAGAATTAAGCCTGTTTCTTATGTCAAGCCTATGAGCGGGGGGAGATCCTCTCCCCACCTGATTCTGTTCGATGACGGTCATAAATATGTGGTTAAATTTAAAAATAACCCGCAGGGCAACTGGGTCGTCACTTACGAATATATCGTAAATACGTTGGCCAAACGGCTTCAGCTGCCAATTCCCGACTACAAAATCGTAAAGGTTCGAAGCCGGTTTATTAATGAGAACAAAGAGCTGGCTAGCATAGGGTTCAAATCGGGCAACCAGTTTGCCAGCCGATATATCGAGGACTCCGTAACGTTCCTTAATCTGCCCGGGAGCTTGGCAAGGGAACAGCTCGTCAACGCAGATCAAATTGCCGGACTTATCGTCTTCGATCATTGGATTGGAAACTCGGACCGAAATCCCAAGAATCTACTTTTCCTGCCGACAGAATCAGACAGTCAACGATACGAA
The DNA here is from genome assembly GCF_031456485.1 of Bacillus sp. 3255. NCBI lineage: Bacteria > Bacillati > Bacillota > Bacilli > Caryophanales > Bacillaceae > Bacillus > Bacillus sp. 3255. The sequence continues at coordinate 169,263 of NZ_JAVDUS010000017.1, read as the reverse complement.
TTCAAAATGATCGATCATGCGAACTGCTTCAACATCTCGACGTCGAATCCGGAGAGAAAGTTCTTACCGCTGAAGGTACGGAAAAAAGAAATATATCGTTGGTGCAACACGCTGCTGAAGGACACCCAACAATTAAAATCGTATGTAGACAGAATCCTTGAGATCAAAAACAAGGAGATTTATGAACTCATCCAGTCCATGTCCAGCGATTGGCTGGTTGACGAACAAGCGAAGGATAGACTGTTCAGACATATCAAATATGCCAAAAAAGCTCTGCCGGCAACCATCGATGATTACATCAAATGGTATCTAAAGGGGAAAAAACAGTCGTAAACAAAAATCCGATAGGCGGCTCCAACTGTGGAGACTGCCTATCGGATTTTTGTTATGTGATGCCGGCCCGGCTCATGATCTCTTTGAAGTCATCCATAGCAATGTGAATATCGGCGCTCCTGTCATGAGGATCGACGTACTCTGGAGGGCGTTCTCCTTCGCCGATAATGTAGTAATGGCGATGTCCAATCAGACTGCTCAGGATGGGGTAGCAGTTATGAACCAGGCTTGGAGCGACCAACTCGATGATTGCCGCGCCTGGCGGGGTGAAGACCATGTTCGTCAGGCCTGCTCCGTGCGGCGCAACGATGATCTCCGCTGAAGCGAACAGCTGAATCTGTTCAGCTACCGTCAAGTCTTCGAGGATGACATAGTGAAAGCCATACGGCTTCAAATATGCATAAATATCCGCTTCGTTAGTCAGCATTCGTTTCCTAGCCTTGGATCGGCTAATAAACAACCGCTCGAAGCCGGGGACCGGCATGATTTGTTTATTAACCATAAGCTCTTGCTTAAGAAAATCAACTGCCCATTTGGGCCGGATGCCTCTGGTGAAGTAAGGGAGAACCAGCTTTCTGGGCTGTAGATGCAGCCCGTCATAACTTTCTATCACCTTGTCCTTGGGAATCCCAAGCGCTTCCAACGTCTCGTATTGAAAGGGTGCTAGTTTGGCCCCGTTGATGATGTACCGATCCGGTTGGAGGCCGCAAACCTTGAGCATATGAAGACGCGGAAGGACATCCATCATCCAGTGATAATAGATGCCGCTGTCCTTGATACTTAGCAGGGCTACGGTGTCCGAGGTGACCTTTAATTTGGGCAACCGGTCTAGCTCGAAAATGGAATGCTCTTCGGGGAGCTTGTGCTTCTCCCGCGAATGGCTCCATACCAGCTTATGATCGGGTGTCATTATATCCGGCTTCGGGCCGTAGACGATCCCTCGGGGGATGATCTCGACAATTCCGTTTCTTTGCTTAAAGGGCTGCACGGCTTCGGAGAAGCGAACTGTCCAGAACGTCGGATCTTCTAAGCCGATGGGTTCGTTGAGATGAACGGGGCTGCCTAAGTTCAATTTCTTCATATGCTTCCTTTTACGCAGGCCCTTGGCTCGGATCCATTCCTTCACAACCTTATAATAACCGTTGGGAATGCCCGTTTTGTTCACATTGCCCATGTGACCACTTCCCTTTATGCACTTATTTGTCAACACCAGCTTTCTGCAAAATCTTCTTTAAACCATCGATGTTCACGGTAATATCATCATATAAGCCCTTCGTGTATTTGTGTTCACGAATCGGGCGCTTGCCCTCGCCTATCAAGTAATAGTAGTCCAATTTCATATGGGCGGCGATGACCAGATAGTAATCCCTGACATAGTTCGGGGAAAAGATCTCGATCAGCTTCGTTCCGGGATTCGTGAAAACCAAGTTAGCCAATGAGGCGCCATGCGGAGATACGATGATGTCGGCGGATTGAAAAGCTCTGACCTGTTCGGCGAATGACATCGTACCCGGATGGATGCAGTGAAATCCGTAGGATTCCAAGTATTTTACAACTTCATCTTCATTCGTTATCTTGCGCCCGCCTGCATGAGCACGGCTTACGTACAGACGTTCATACTTTTTGGAGGTTCCTTTCGTGTTGCACGCGGATAATTCATCGCGCAGAAATTTGCTGGCCCATTCGGGATAGGTATGGGCATAGGGCGCCCACTTGGAATATTTATCAACAACGACCACTTTATTTGCCTTAAGGTGGAAATCTTCGGAGGCGATGATCACTTTCTCTTGAGGGATACCCAAAGCTTGCAGCATTTCTAGGTAAGGAAAGTTGCCCGGAGGGCTGATTACGTATTTATGAATGTTGACTTTACATTGACGGAGGATAGCAATTCGCGGAAGAACGTCAAACATCCAATGAAAATAATTATTCGGATACCGGAAAGAGAGATAGGCAACGGTTTTATTGAGATAGAGAGGTTCAGGGAGCCGATCCTTGCCGGCTAAAATCTCCGAATAAGAAATGTGCCGGATGAATTTATTCTCTGGCGTTAAAACAACGCCTCTGGCTCCGTAGATTCTCCCCTTCTTGATCACAGCGGCATAAATTGTCGGATATATCGTATCCGTCTTCCACTTCACTCCGCATCTGCGAAAGTACCAGTGAAGCTTTTTTTCTATCGTTTTGGGCTCCAAAAAAGGCACGTCTTGCTGGAAATGGAATTTTTTCAATCGATGCTTGTAGTTTAAAGATCTGCCGGTCTTAAACCATTGTTGAATGGTTAGATAGTTCCCTTTGGAGGGTACCCGTAAGTCAGATTCGAACTTCGCCAATGAGCTTCCACCTCAACTTCGTTCAGAATGATTTAAACAAATTTGCCGCGTTCCAATATCAGCTTTTTCATTGCTTCTCTGGTCTTTGCTTTCTTGTATTGTTTAAGAATAGCATCATTCGCATCATGATTCGGGTTGCCTTTCGTGCCTACATAAGGGTGCCAGAGGTGATATACATCGGAATCGAGACGACGGTAGGCTCCGCAGCGCACGTTTACCGATAAAGCGAACGCAGTATCTTCGCAGCCCCATCCTATAAATCGTTCATCGAACCCGCCGACCTTCTTATAGATTCCGCGCGGGAGCACATTTAGTTTCCCGGCCCAGCGGGAGAAATCTTTGCGGCGGTAGTCCTTGATTTTTACTTTTAAAGGCCATTTGGCTTTGCTCTCATAAATCTTCTTGGAATTTTCCTCCGAAATATTGAGCACATCGTGAAAAGGCACGACCCAAGTATAACGATCGAGGAGTTCGATGGACTTGGTAATGATGGCAGGATCATAAATGGTGTCATTGTCCGCTACGACAATAATGCTTCTTGTGGATTGCTTGAATGCGTTATTAATGGCTTTGGATCTGTTGAAAAGTTCGCTATTGTCTTCTCCAATACAGATTTCGGCATCCGGCATCGCTTTCTTATAAAATTTTTTGATCCATTGAAACGCGGCGTCTCTGGGACCATTGTCGGACTTATAAGGAATAAGCACAGATACGTCTTGGAACATAGGAAAACCTCCTTAGAGTTTCATAGAACTCGCATCATAAGCAAAAATTTTCATTCCTTTGTAGTATGTTATGCAAAAAAAACGATACAGCAGAGGCGGATGTACTAACTTTCACATTTAGTTTTCAATTAATTAACAATAAATTTACAAATAGATCTTTGAACTAGGAGGTTTGCCCAACACGGGCAGTAACCGGTGTAAATATATTGGAGATAGAGGTCTAGAAAGGATGGTGACCCCTGATTGAATATTTTATTCAAGGGCTACTTCTACACGGGCAGCGGCTATGCAGAGGGGAACCGGGTTCTTCTGCGCATTCTTGACAGGTGTGGTTATCGCGTTCGTATTGAACCCAGGGATAATGAGTCGGACAAAGGGCTTGCTTTGACAAGCGAAGAAAAACAGTATTTGGCTTCCTTTGAACATACGGAATTAACCTCCAACGATATATTCCTATTCCGGGGATCTGGCTCAGCGCTTCATACCCGTTCTGATTTTCGCATCAATATTGCGCACACGACCTTCGAAACGGACCGCATCCCTGCTTCGTGGGTAGCTACGCTGAATCGATTCGATGAGGTCTGGGTGCAATGCGGCTTTAATATGAAAACCTTCGAATTCTCCGGCGTTCAAGCGCCCCTGCGGTTTATTCCTTATTTTTTTAACGATCCGGCTTACCTCCCGCAGGGTGACAAGTTTGCACTGCCGCTCTCGCAGTCGTTCAAATTCCTTTCGGTGTTCGACTTGATTGAACGCAAAGGGTATGATGTGCTGCTGCGTGCGTACTTGAATGAATTCTCACGCAGCGACGATGTGGCTCTCGTGATCAAGGTCCGTGACCGCGAGGGGGTCGAAAAGCTGATGAGCATGATTGAAGCTCACCCTAAATCGAAGCTCGAGCGTCCGCCTGTCCATATTCTTGACGAAATGCTGTTAACACCTGAGCTGCTAAGTTTATATAGGGCTTGCAGCGCTTTTGTTCTTCCCACCCGCGGGGAAGGATGGGGGCGGCCTTTCTTTGAGGCGATGCTGATGGAAATGCCGACGATTGGCACCCGCTGGAGCGGACAATTGGAATATATGAACGAGGAAAACTCGTATCTTATTCGTGTGAAGAAGCTAGTCCCTGTCCGTCTGAAGGATCATCCCGATCCTTCTAAGTATGAAGGACATTATTGGGCGGAGCCGTCTACGAAAGATTTGCAGAGGAAGATGCGGTACGTCTATGAACATCAGGATGAAGCGAAAGAGCGGGGCAGGAGAGCCCGGCAGGAGCTGCTGAAGACATACAGCCTCCGGAAGGTTGCCAAACAGGTAGCTAAGGAAATCAATAAATTCGCAGTGGATCGTTAATCAACGGCATGGAAGGTGAGGATTCATGAACATTCTCTTGGAGGGTATCTTCTATAACGGACACGGCTTCGCTGAGGGGAATCGCATTCTGCTGCGTATCTTGAATCGAGCCGGTTATCAGGTCCGGATATTAGCCAGGGACTCACATGAAAGAAGCCTCGTCTTAGAGCCCAAAGAAGTTGCCTTCATCTCTTCCTTTGAAAAAAACAAATTGAGTTCCAACGACATCTACTTATGCAACTTTGTGGGAACGTCAATTCGGTATAATCCGGATTTTAGGATTAATATAGCGCGCACGACGTTTGAAACAGACCGGATTCCGGACGACTGGGTGCCGGAGCTTAACAAGTTCAATGAAGTTTGGGTACAGAGCACCTTCAACCTCGACACGTTTGCGAAATCGGGTGTAGACGTGCCGCTGCGGCTGATTCCGAACTTCTTCGATACGAACGCTTATGATCTTGACGTCAAGCCGCTGGCAATGCCGGTTGCCAAATCCTTTTTATTTCTAGCCGTATTCGATTTGCAGCAGCGCAAAGGCTATGATATCTTGCTCGAGGCCTTTCTGAACGAATTTTCACAAAAGGATAATGTTGCTCTAGTCATTAAAATCCGCAACAGCGGCGGAATTCACAAGTTGGAAAGCGTCATCGATGAGCATCCGAAATCCAAACGTGAAATGCCGGCGATTTATATGATTGATCAAATGCTCTCAACGCGCGAATTGCTCGGATTATATAAGGCGTGCCACGCATTCGTGCTTCCCACTCGCGGCGAAGGTTGGGGGAGGCCTTTTTTTGAAGCCATGCTGATGGAAATGCCGGTCATTGGTACGGGGTGGAGTGGACAAACGGATTTTATGAACGAATCGAACGCGTACCTCGTTAAGGTCGAACAATTGATACGGATTCAAAATAGTGATTACCCGATGTTCAATGGCCATCTGTGGGCACAGCCTTCGATACCGGACTTGCAGAAAAAAATGAGGTATGTATTCGAACATCCGGAAGAAGCCAAGCGAATAGGGAAGCAGGCGCGCAGCGATTTGCTCCGCAGCTATAAGCTTAACGATATCGCCGCGAGAGTGACGAAGGAACTAAATAAGTTTCGTTCTAAGGAAGGTGAGAATAGTGAACATCTTATTGGATGGTAAATTTTATAACGGGCACGGTCTTGCCGAAGGAAACCGTATTCTGCTGCGGATCCTTGATAAAGCCGGATATCGTGTGCGCATTCTAGCCCGGGATACGGCTGAGAAGCATAAGGTGCTGCCATCTGATGAAGTGAATTACATCTCTTCCTTTGAAAATACGCAATTAACCTCTAACGATATTTATATGTACAATTGGGTCGGCTCGCATGTACGCTACCAACCTGGATTTCGCGTTAACATTGCGCGTACGACATTTGAAACGGATCGGATTCCCGAATCCTGGGTTATGGAGTTAAACAAGTTTGATGAAGTATGGGTACAGAGCACGTTTAATCTACAGACGTTCACTTCATCCGGAGTAACCGCTCCGCTTTGCTTAATCCCCAACTTTTTTGATTTGAATGAGTTTACGCCGCAAGGTCCCCTTTTACCTTATGCGTTCCCTCCATCGTTTAAATTTCTGTCGGTCTTTGATTTAAAGAAACGCAAGGGATACGATGTGCTGCTCAATGCGTACTTGAATGAATTTTCAAAAGACGATCACGTTGCGTTAATGGTCAAAATCCGGGACAGCAGCAAAAATGAGAAGATCGAGCGGTTTATTGCGGACCATCCCAAACCTCGTAAGGATCGCCCAGCCATCTATATTGTCGATCATATGCTTCAGATGGAAGACATTCTGAAATTATACCGGCTATGTGACGCCTTTGTGCTGCCAACAAGAGGAGAGGGCTGGGGAAGGCCTTTTTTTGAAGCGATGTTAATGGAAATGCCCACTATTGGCACTAATTGGAGCGGTCATACGGAGTTTATGAATGAGGATAATTCCTACCTCGTGAAGGTCAAAAAGCTGGTCCGTATCGAGAATGCCGAGGATGATTTGTTTAACGGCCACTATTGGGCGGAGCCATCACTCAAGGATCTGCAGAAAAAGATGAGATACGTTTATGAGCATCCGGAAGAGGCTAAGGCGACCGGCCGCAAAGCCCGCCAAGATTTGCTGGCGAGATACAATTTGCAGGAAGTGGCCAGGAGTGTGGTTCGGGAAATGGATAAGTACCAGTACTTGTTCAACTAGTCCGGAAAGGCGGGGAAGCGGATGAATATTTTGCTTGAAGGTATCTTCTATAACGGACACGGACTTGCGGAGGGAAACCGTAATCTGCTTAGGATACTTGATCAAGCAGGATATCGTGTCCGAATCAAAGTAAGGGATCCGTCTGATAAATATAAGGTGCTGCATCCGAAGGAAATCGATTACATTTCCTCGTTCGAGAGCAACTCCTTGCCTACGAACGATGTGTATTTGTACAACTGGATCGGTTCCTTCGCCCGCATCAACCCCGATTTCCGTATTAACATCGCCCGTACGACGTTCGAGACGGATCGGATTCCAGACAGCTGGGTACAGGAGTTGAACAAGTTCGATGAAGTCTGGGTACAGAGCCGGTTTAATGAGATGACATTCACTTCATCCGGCGTCAAGGTCCCGCTACACCTCATTCCTAATTTTTTTGATTACCGGGGGTTTTCTCCGGAAGGGCCAGCGTTATCTTTGCCGATTACGGAGTCGTTTAAGTTTCTATCTGTTTTCGATTTGAAGAAGCGTAAAGGGTATGATCTGCTGCTCCAAGCCTTTTTAAACGAATTCTCGCAGGAGGATCAGACGGCATTAGTTATCAAATTGCGCGATAGCCGTCAGACGGATATAATTGAGCAATTTATCCATTCCCACCCGAAAGCGAAACGAAAGCGTCCCGGCATTTATATCATTGACCATATGCTGGTACCCAGCGATATCGCGAGCTTATACCGCGCATGCGATGCGTTCGTTCTCCCGACGAGAGGCGAAGGCTGGGGAAGGCCTTTCTTCGAAGCCATGCTGATGGAGCTGCCGGTGATCGGAACGAACTGGAGCGGGCATACGGATTTTATGAACGAACGCAATGCTTATCTGGTCGATATTCAGGGATTGGTGAAGATCTCCGGGAATGATAACCCTATTTGTAACGGGCATTACTGGGCAGAGCCTTCCATAGAGGACTTACAAAGGAAGATGAGGCTCGTATTTGACAATCGGGCGGAAGCGAAGGAAAAGGCCAAGGCTGCCAAACAAGAAATTTCGCAGATGTATAACAGGAGGGAAACCGCGAAGAAGGTCATTTATGAAATTGAAAAGTACAGGAGATGAGCTTGCTATGGCTGCGTATACAATAGCTGTATTTGGTCTCGGATATGTAGGATGCGTATCGGCTGCCTGTCTGGCCGAAATGGGCAATCAAGTCATCGGTGTGGATGTGAACCTGCACAAGGTGAATCTGATCAATCGGGGAATACCGACTATCGTTGAGAAAGGGATCGCCGAATTGGTGGCAGAGCAGCATAAACAAGGCAGGTTATCGGCAAGGAGTGATATTCAGACGGCCGTCGCGCAAGCTGATATTTGCCTCGTTTGCGTAGGGACTCCTTCGGATAAAAGCGGTTATCCCGACCTGTCCTTTATTCGGCATGTGGCGGATCAAATCAGTGATGCCATCAAGGGGCGAGAGAAGTTCCAAACCATTATTATCCGTTCGACGGTACCGCCAGGAACCTGCCGGGAGATTGAGCTGAGAATTGCCCGCTCGGGTAAAGTCGTCGACAAGGATTTTGCCGTTGTCAGCAATCCCGAGTTTCTGCGTGAAGGCACTAGTATTGAAGATTACTTTAACCCCCCCTATACGTTAATTGGAACTCGCAATGAGAAAGCATTAGAGATGCTAAGAAACATTTATAGCCCTATTCAGGCGCCGATCATGGAAACGGACAGAGAAGTGGCGGAGATGATCAAATACGTGAATAATTCGTTCCATGCGCTAAAAGTCGTATTTGCAAACGAAATCGCCGCTCTGTGTCATTCGATGAACGTCGACCCGCATACGCTGATGAACTTGTTTGTGAAAGACCACCATTTGAATATATCCCCCGCTTACTTGATGCCTGGCTTTGCCTACGGCGGATCTTGCTTGCCCAAAGACTTGAAGGCACTCAACGCGATGGCCCGTTCGAGAAATGTGGAGTTATCTGTCCTTTCTTCGGTTGAACGCAGCAATGCGTTGTTGATTGAGAAGGCGCTTGATATGATCGTAGCGGAGGGTATGGTTCGAGTGGGTGTGCTTGGCTTGGCTTTCAAATCAGGGACGGATGATTTGCGCGAAAGTCCCGTCGTGAAATTATTGGAAAGGCTTCTGGGCAAAGGCTACGATATTAAGATTTATGACAGCAATGTGCTTACTTCCCAGTTAGTGGGCGCGAACAAGCACTACATCGAATCGACAGTTCCGCATCTGGCCAAACTCCTCGCACCTAATCTGGAGGAGATCAAGGAATTCGCAGACCTTATTGTCGTCGCTCAGAAAAACGAGGAGAACCTGGAGTTCGTTCTGGACATTTTACCAGCGAAGCAAGTGATCGATCTGGTGCGCATTGTTGACGTGAAACCGGAAACGGATCATTATAAGGGACTGATATGGTAAGAGGGCAAATTTGTTTTGCTGAGGAGGAGTCCCACTTTATATAGAGTCGCATATGCTAATGGAGAAGTGAGGAAATCACAGCCAATGCGGATACAAAGGGAGGAACACGTGTGGAGGAAAGGATTACATCGATTCTTGAGTATATGGCGAAGTCCCAACATAAGCTGGCCGACATCTTGGAAGCCAAACGTTTCGCTGTTGAACATATGGCCGTTTTGGTGGGACAAATACCGGATAAGGATCCATCCCTAGGGGAAATTAAGACCCTGATGGAGCATTCTCTTGAAGTAACCAAAGGAATTGCCACCTACTTGAATAGTTTAGCAGATTTAGAGAATGCCTTATCGGATAATATAGCACCAATCATGAATATGATGAAAGAAGCTCCTAGCTACGAATAAGGATTGGGGTGAACACATTGGACAGAACGGAAAGCTACTTATCCATCTTGGATGCTATGGTGAAAATACAGTATAACGTTGCTTTGATTCTGGAAGCGAAAGCGGTCCATGCCGAGAAATCAAGAAACTGGATTTGCAATCACTTATCTACGGCTGCCTATGCGGACAACGCTGAGCATGTGAAGGAGTCGCACGACATTCATGAGCAGCTTATATCCGTCATTGAGGGGATTACTAAGATGGAAGTTGCTTTTGCTAAACATATGGGGGTACTCCTTGCCAAGGAGGAGGAACCTTCAAACGGAGTAGCGGGAGGCTTTGGCGATTTGTTCGGATTAGGAAGCGATATGGAAAAATGAGATCCGAGGATAGAAAAGAATTACTTCAATTAGATTTATTGGAGTCTATGGCCCTCAGCCAACGCGCCTTGGCGCGTATTATCGAGAGTGTCACACAATGCATAGAAACCTCGCCGTCGCTGGCAAAGCATGTCGCTGAGAACTTAAGCATCATTGCGAAATATCAGCAGGTGCTCACGAGAAAGATAACGGGTATTCAGATCAATGAGAAATCTAGAGGAACTCCTGCGCAGCCCTGGATAAATCCGCGTGCAAGAGTTCATCCCAAAGTCCCCTCTTCATCTAAGGTTAGATGAGGAGGGGTTGTTTTATTTGGGACATACCATTTATGCAATAAGCAAATTAACCCAAAACTCCCTAGACATTCGCCAATTTTTAGCCAAGCTGGGTTCATGCGTATGAATCTAGAAGGAGGTATTCATAGTATGGAGGAAGGTTGGTGGAAATGACCTAGTCAGACAAGTAAAGGAGTGAAGTCGAATGAGGAAAACTTCCAATGCAAAAGCCCGAAAGCAGCTAAAGGATGCAGCTCACAAACGAATGATAAAGTCTAATGTGAAGAAAAAACAGCAGCAGCTCAAAACTAGGAGACCTTTGAGTGTTAAACCTATTAGAAAGAGTCATGTTTTCTTAGCTACCATTCCAACAGAAACAGAACAACCTGCACAGCCTGTAGAGTTGCTTCAACCTCCAACTGCAATAGAAACCTCTGAGCCTCAGTCACTACCAGCATCCATCGAACCACCATCGAATCTAGAACTGCCGGTTTTGCACACGGGTGTGAACCTGATCGGTTACATTCGGACGGAGATTGGAATCGGTGAAGCGTGCCGATTAATGGCAAAGTCCTTCGAGACCGTAGAGCTTCCTTTCGGCATCGTCAATTTTGCAGATCCAGGTGCCAGGTCGGCCAGAAACAACGATATGACGTGGATTCACAAGGAAATGGATGGCGCGCCTTATAATGTGAACTTCTTCCATATGAATGCGAGTAATCTACGAGACGCTTATGACCATCCGTTCCATCCCTTGGGTCGGGAAATCTTTCGCAATCGCTTCAATATTGGATATTGGGCGTGGGAGCTGCCGGAGTTTCCCGATGAATGGCGAGGAAGCTTTGAGCTAGTCAACGAAGTATGGGCGCCTTCTCAATTTATTGTGGATGCTGTGCAGCAGAAGTCTCCCCACCCCGTTGTGAAAATTCCGCATCCGATCTATATGAGAAATGACCAATCGTATGATCGCCAGCGATTCGGGCTCCCTGAAAATCGATTTCTATTCTTAAGTATGTATGATACACACAGTACGAAGGCAAGAAAAAATCCCCAGGCTGTTATCAGAGCGTTTAAAAAAGCGTTCCCGCCGGATGATGAGTCTGTCGGCTTGGTCGTTAAGGTCAATAACCCCAAATCTAACCCCAAGGATCTTGAAGAACTTATGCAGCTGATGGAGGGATATTCCAACATCTATCTCATTCGGCAAATCCTAAACCGCGATCAAGTGGATACGTTAATTAACTCCACAGACTGTTTCGTATCCTTGCATCGCTCGGAGGGATTCGGCCTTGTCATGGCAGAGGCTATGTACTTAGGCAAGCCGGTAATCGGAACGAACTGGTCTGGAAATACCGATTACATGAATGCCGACAACGCTTGCCCAGTGGATTATAAGCTTGTTCCGGTTGGCCAGGACATCGGACCGTACAAGGCGCATCAAATTTGGGCTAAGCCGGATACGGAGCATGCCGCTTATTACATGCGCAGGCTGGTGCAGGATGAGAAGTGGCGGGCGTTCATTGCGCAAAATGGCAAGCATACCATCCGTTCCGAGTACTCGCCTTGGGTAATAGGACAACAGGCCAAAAAACGGCTAATGCAGTTAGGACTTATTTGAACGGCGGGTAGGGATAGATGTCCCATTTTCAGCAAAAGCCGAACAGGGGTTAAACGGATGCCGTGCCCTTCGGGATGAATACACATACAATGGGAACGAAACCAAATGGCAATTCGCTCAGGAGGAAGTGAATATGAAGAAGCGAGTGATACGAAAGAGCTTGAAACCGAAAGCGAAACCTCGCTATGCCTCCAAACCTTTATCCGAACAGGAAAAACCCAAAGTTTCGGTCATCATACCGGCAATGAACGAAAGTAAGACGCTAGCCTCTGTCATTCGTCAGGCTCAATTGGTGCATCCTTTTACAGAAGTAATCGTTGTTTGTAACGGCTCGACGGATGGTACAGAGAACATTGCCAGGAGGATGGGGGCAAGAGTGATATCCTTCAAGGAATCGTTAGGCCATGATGTAGGCCGAAGTATCGGCGCCATGCATGCGAGAGGTGACATCCTGTTGTTTACAGATGCCGATATTGTGATTCCGGCAAGGGACTTGAAACCTTTTGTTTATGCCGTTGAACGAGGCGTCGACGTAGCGTTGAACAGTTACACGGGCAAAGTTCTAACCGATGAAGTTCATCCTGTTGTACTAGCGAAGCATGCTTTGAATCTTGCCCTTTCCCGCCCTGATTTGCGTGGAGCATCCATGACGACAATTCCCCACGCGTTAAGCCGAAGAGCGCTTGAACAGATCGATGCCAAGCATCTGTCTGTGCCACCGCTAGCTCAAACGATCGCTGTGCGCAAAGGACTTGATCTTCACAAGGTGCATGAAGTCAATGTAGGGCGAATGAATCCGCGAAAAAGGAAAGCATACAAGGTAGATCCGCTGCGGCATCTCATTATCGGAGACCACTTGGAAGCCATCGAATGGTTACTGCAGGATACGAACGAGCGTGGTCTACAGACAGATTTATCCCGGGATCGATCCTTTGTGGGGTGAAGTTATGAAACGAAAAGCTACCGTACAGCGATTACGCAAGAAAGTGCCGATGCGGTTGAAAAGAAAGGGCAAACTGATAAGAGGAAGACGGATGGCACCATCGGTACAGTGGATACCTATAACGCAGAAGGCTGGCAGTCGCTATGCGGTTGATCACCCGCTTCCGGAAAATGAACAGCCTATCCGCTATATTAATTTCCTGTGGTATTACCACTATTCAGGGGAAGGCAGAAAAATCCCGGATGCATTATATGAACGGTGTGCGGAGGCTTTTCTTACCGGCTACTGCACACAAGCGGGCATCGAGAAGCCGGAGGGCACGTTGGTTCCGACACTGAAAAGCCTGTCGGCTGTCATCACAGTGTTTAATGAAGGCTCTACGATAGCGGGCGTACTCGCACAGCTGCAGCGTCTTCCGATGAAGGAAATCATCATCGTTGTCAACGGTTCAACCGATAACAGCTTCTCGATCGCCCGGCAGTGCCCGCTTGCAACGATTGTTCATTATCCATATTCCGTTGGTTATGATGTTGGGCGATCTATCGGGGCAAGGTTAGCGACAGCAGATATGGTGCTGTTTATCGATGGTGATATCCCGATTAAGGCAGGACAATTGGTTCCATTCATACGAGCTATAGACCGGGGAGCGGATGTAGCCCTCAATGATATGACCCCTTTCATCGGCCAATTTGCTCGTCGCGACGGCGTAACGGTGATGAAACAATTTTTGAATACGGTTCAAGGCAGACAAGATTTAAAAACGAATTCCATGACAGCCATTCCTCATATGCTTTCCCGGAATGCGATTGAACGAATCGGAGCAGCCAATTTGGCCGTACCTCCGAAAGCTCAAGCTCTGGCGATCCAGCTCGGCCTATCGATATGCGCTCCAGCCAGCATCGATGTGATCTCAGGCAATAAGGTGACCAAATGGAATACAGGAGCTTCCAATCCTGTCTCGAGTCTCATCCTTGGCGACCATTTGGAAGCCATGCACATGTTACTCAGCAGCTACTGCAGCCGGCTTCATTATAAGGATGGTATCCGGAAGCGTTCCGCACTTGGGGAGGGATTCCATTGAATGCAACCAGTATCATTATTCCGACATTTAATGAGAAAGCACTGCTGATGGATTGCATCTATTCCATTCGTCTTCATACGCAGGTTCCGTATGAAATTATTGTTGTCGATAATGGATCTACCGACGGTACACTTGAATTTTTGGTTCAGGAAGGAGTACCTTTCGTCTCATTTCCCGACAACAGGGGGTTTCCGGTTGCATGCAACACCGGCATGAAATTGGCCAAAGGCAGCACGATTTTGTTATTGAATAATGACGTGCTGCTAACTCCAAATTGGCTGGTCAATTTGTTGGATTGTCTTCTTCACAGACCGGATGTCGGTATTGTCGGACCGATGACCAATTATGCCAGTGGCAGGCAGAAAATCGAGGAGCCTTATACGACTCTCGAAGAGATGACGCTCAGGTACAACGAGCAGAAGAAAGGAACGTATACCGAGGTTCAACGTCTTATCGGTTTTTGCTTCCTATTTAAAAGAGAAGTGATGGACACCATCGGCTTATTGGATGAGCGGTTCAGTCCCGGACATTTCGAGGATGATGATTATTGTTATCGGGCAAGGCTGGCGGGCTACAAGCTGATGATGGCGGAGGACACTTTTATCTTCCATCATGGCAGCGCCAGCTTCGGCAAGAAAAGCCAGCAGCAGTTTAAGGCGATTGTGAAGCGCTCGAAGGATCTGTTTATGGAGAAATGGGGCGTGGATCCGCAACAATTTATATGAGCATCTGATGAAAGGGTGGGCGTTGCTATGAAGGGAGTTATTCTTGCAGGTGGAACGGGTACGCGTCTCCGGCCATTGACTCAAATAATGAACAAACACCTGCTTCCCGTCGGCAAATATCCGATGATTTATTACGCGATAGAGAAACTGAGAGAGGCAGGAATCTACGATATTTTGCTCGTAACGGGAAAGCAGTCCGCTGCCCTCTACATTGATTTCTTGGGCAGCGGGAAGGCTTGGGGAGTCAAGCTTACCTACAAAATCCAAGAGAAAGCCGGCGGCATAGCCGAAGCGCTGGAACTTGCTGAAAGCATCGTGCATCCAGGTGAGAAGCTGATCGTCTTGCTGGGCGATAACTTGTTTGAATCTTCGTTGACCTCTTACGTAAAGGAGTTCGAGAAACAGCCGGAGGGAGCGAAGGTATTTCTGAAAGAAGTCGATGATCCGAGACGCTATGGGGTCCCGGTGATGGACGGAGCGCTGATTAAACGGATTGAAGAGAAGCCGGAAAACCCGCAATCCTCGTATTGTGTTACAGGGATCTATATGTATGATTCCTCCGTCTTCCATCTGATTCGATCGATCGAGCCTTCAGCGCGCGGAGAGATGGAAATTACTGATGTGAACAATTTGTATGCCGAAAAAGGGCAGCTGACTTATCACATATTGAACGGTTGGTGGATTGATGCCGGAACGTTCCCGTCCTGGTACGAAGCCACCGAAAAGCTGAAAGAATACCCGAAAATTAACTCAGGTGATGAGCAGTGAAGACATACGATTATGTCATTATCGGAGGCGGCATTATTGGGCTCACCATAGCTCGCGAGCTTAAGCTAAGAGAGCCGGGAACCACCGTATGTATACTGGAAAAGGAAAAAGATGTGGCCGCACATGCCAGTGGCCGGAACAGCGGAGTGCTTCATGCCGGCTTCTATTATACGGCAAACAGTCTAAAGGCGAAGTTTACCAAAGAGGGTAATCAAGCGATGAGAACCTATTGTAAGGACAATGGGCTCAGCATCAATGAATGCGGAAAACTGGTTGTCGCCAAGGATGAGACCGAGCTGGCCGGTCTCGAAGAGCTGAAGCGGAGAGGGGATATCAACGGAGTTGAGCTGAAGTGGATCGACGAGGCCGATGTCCATGTCATTGATCCGAATGCAAAAACGTATCGCAAAGCTCTCTTTTCGCCTACGACGGCGTCGGTGGATCCCGTGGAGGTGTGCCAGATGCTTAAATATGACAATATGGCGCGCGGGGTTTCGTTTTATTTTCAGACACAATATCAGAATCATAGAGGAGATTTGGTATTTACCGATAAGCAAACATATAAGTTCAAATATCTGATTAATGCTGCCGGCCTCTATGCAGACAGTATTGCTCATGATTTCGGATTCGGCCTCAACTATACCATCATTCCGTTTAAAGGCATTTATTTGAAATATACGAAGAACAAAACGGATGTAGCTACGAACATCTACCCTGTCCCCAATTTGGGCAACCCTTTTCTTGGCGTGCATTATACCAAGACCGTCGATGGCAGCATTAAGATTGGCCCTACAGCGATTCCGGCCTTCTGGCGCGAGAACTATTCTGGTCTTCGGGGCTTTCGGTGGAAGGAATTTTTGCAAATTGTGGGCTATGAGGCGAAATTGTTTCTTACGAATTCCTTTCAGTTCAGACGATTGGTATTCGAGGAAATGCGGAAATATATGAGATCCTATTTCATAGGTTTAGGCCTATCAATGGTTTGGCAAATCGATCCGGACGGTTTCGGACATTACTTGCGTCCGGGCATACGCGCGCAGCTCCTGAACAAAGAGACCTTGGAGCTCGTACAGGATTTCGTGATCGAAGGCGATCATCGTTCAATCCATGTGCTGAACGCGGTGTCCCCGGCCTTCACATGCTCTATGCCGTTTGCTGCTTATGTGGTCGATCAACTCACACAACTACGAGGAGGCTCTACAGCATGAAAGTAGTTTCGACGAAGCTGCCTGGGGTGCTGCTGCTGGAACCGAAGGCGCATGGCGATCATCGCGGCTTCTTCATGGAAAGCTACAATCGAGAGCAGCTGGCACAGCTAGGCATTCACCATGAGTTCGTTCAAGACAATCATTCCCTATCCGTAGAGGCAGGGATCTTGCGTGGACTTCACTATCAGCTGGCGCCAAAAGCACAGACGAAGCTCGTTCGGGTCCTATCTGGCGCTGTTTATGATGTCGCAGTTGATATTCGAAAGAGCTCCCCGACGTATGGTCAGTGGATCGGCGTCATCCTGAGTGCGGAGAACAAGCGCCAGATCTTAGTGCCTCAAGGCTTTGCGCACGGTGTATGCACGCTTGTCCCTAACACACAGCTCCTGTATAAAGTCGATCAATACTACTCCCCCGAACATGATCGCGGCATTCAATGGAATGATCCGCAGCTTGCCATCGACTGGCCGGTTTCGGATCCCATTTTGTCAGCGAAGGATCACCAGCATCCACCACTTCAACAAGCGGATAATAATTTTGTGTAGCTGAAGAAAGCATCTTTGAGAAATACGCTAAGGAGGAACATTATGAAGACAATCTTGGTAACGGGAGCCGGCGGGTATATCGGCAGTGTGCTGGTCCCAAAGCTGTTGGATAAAGGCTACAAAGTGAAAGCGGTAGACCGCTTCTTTTTTGGTACAGATAAACTTCCACAGCATCCGAATCTTATTCTGATCAAAGAAGATTCCCGTCGTCTAAAAGAAGAGGTATTCGCCGACGTAGAGGCGGTCATCGATTTGGTAGCTATATCCAACGACCCCAGCGGAGAGCTGTTTCAGGAAGCGACTTACCAAATCAATCATATCTCCCGTGTCTCTACGGCTCATAAAGCCAAGAAACTGGGCGTTAAACGGTATATTCTTCCGTCCTCCTGCAGCCTGTACGGCTTTCAACCGCCAAAGGTTATCGTGGATGAAACCTCTCCTACCAATCCGCTTACAACGTATGCCAAAGCGAACGAAATGGCGGAGCATGGTGTCCTCCCGCTTGCTGATGACTCCTTCACGGTTGTCGTCATCCGACAGGCTACCGTCTATGGTCATTCCCCTCGTATCCGCTTCGATCTGGCCATCAACGGCATGGCGCTTGGCGCATGGCGAAACGGCGTCATTCCGTTAATGAGAGACGGCTCGCAATGGAGACCCTTCGTCCACGTCCAAGATACGACTGACGTGATGTGCCTGCTGCTCGAAGCAGCCCCTGATGTCATTAACGGACAAATCTATAATGTTGGCTCCGATCGCAATAACTACCAGCTCGGCCAATTGGCCGAGGAGATTGCCGGCAGCTTACCCAAACAAGTCACGATAGATTGGTACGGCGCACCCGATCACCGTTCTTATCGGGTCAGCTTTGACAAAATTGAAAAAGACTTGCAATGGAAGGGCAAATGGACCGCTGCGCAGGGCGCGCTGGAAATTTACAATGCGCTTGAAGCGGGCGAAGTGGTCAATATGGCTCAAACGATTACGTTGGATTGGTACAGCGAGCTGGTGAAATGGCATCGGATAATTGAAGATGTCAAATTGTACGGAGGTATCATGGAACTCAAGGGATGGAATGAGTGATGAGAAGGATTGTGCTGCTAGGCGCTAATGGACAGCTGGGATCGGATATCCTCAGACAATTTGCCGGAGATGACTCGTACGAGGTCATCCCCGTTACACGCAATCAATTGAACGTGGAGGATACGGAAACGATCATTCCTTTCTTAGAGAAGCTGGGATCGATTCATGTACTGATCAATTGCACGGCCTTTCACAATACCGAACAATGCGAAAAAGAGCCGCTTAAAGCTCTTATGGTAAATGCCATTGCGGTATTGCGCATGTCCGTCTTTTGTAAACAACACGGGGTCACTCTGATTCATTTCAGCACGGATTATGTATTCGATGGCGACAACGCTCTTCCCTACACCGAAGACGACGAGCCTCGTCCGCTGAATGCTTACGGTAACTCCAAAGCAGCAGGCGAGAAGGTTATTGCGGACTATTTGGATCATTATTTCATATTTCGCGTTTCCTCGCTATATGGGGTTGCAGGATCCAGCGGCAAAGGTGGAAATTTCATTGAAACGATGCTCCGCTTGGTTAAGCAGGGGAAGTCGGTTTCGATTGTCGACGATGTCATCATGTCACCTACCCATACACTCGATGTAGCTAGAGCAGTCAAAGTCTTTCTCGATAAGAATGTGACGGAATTCGGCATTTATCATTGCGCGGGCGAAGGGGCATGCAGCTGGCATGAATTGGCTGTTCAGGCATTTACCTTATGCGGGCTTACGTACGAAGCCACCCCTGTGCCATCCAGCCAATATCCTTCAGGGTGCCGGAGACCTTCTTACAGTGTTTTGGATAATAGCAAGATGAACCGTATTTATCCAATGCCGCCATGGAAACGTTCATTGCGGGAATACCTTCAGCTTAAAGGATATGTAGGAAATCAGGAGTGATCGTGATGAATGCCATAAGTGAACGCAAAAAGCTACGGCCCAAAACGGTCTGGCAGGCCCCACCGTCAGCAAAGCAAGACTGGGAGGCCGGCCATCGAGTTGGGTATGCAAAGGGATGGTCTTACGGATATCATATGGGACGCTGCCAAAGAATAGTCCGAGATATACCACAAGAGACCGGTATTCTTTGGGACTTGAAAGTTATGTATGTAAGGGCAGTTGGGGCTCCTTATGTTTCCATTGATGAAGGCATTGAAGATAGCTTGCGGAAGCTGGTACGCGAGGTTATCGTTGTGAATCAGGAAGATGATTTTGTTAGCATTTCCAGGGAAACCAGGCCGGATATCGCTCTAATGCTGTTTACACTTGCCCCCTCGTTCCCTATCGATAAAGTGCAGGCTCTCCGTTCTTTGGGCATTCGGACGGCGATTTGGCTGTCTGATGATCCTTATCATACGGACCAAACGATAAAGATTGTACCCTATTATGATTTTATTTTTACACTGGAGATCAGTTGTATAGATTTGTATAAGTCTATAGGCTGCAATCATGTTTATTATCTTCCATTCGGAATTAACCCAGGTAGCCTCTTGTTCGAACACGTCCCCACATCCTATCGCAAAGATATTTGCTTCATAGGCACGGCGTTCTGGAATCGGGTACACCTTATTGATGAAATTGCAGATTATCTCAAAGATAAAGATATCATGATTAATGGCTTTTGGTGGGAGCGCCTTCGTTCCTACGATAAGCTTGCCTCCAAGATTCAAGGATACTGGTTAGATCCAAAAGAAACCGCCAAACATTATCATGCCTCGAAAATCGTGATTAATCTGCATCGATCCATCGATGATGAAACACATAATAGTAATAGTAGACGCATTCCAGCTTACTCACCTAATCCCCGAGTTATTGACATTGCAGCTTGCGGCACACTTCAGCTAACGGATGTACGCCAAGAATTATCCAATTTCTACACGCCCGGTGAAGAATTAGATACATTTAGTTCCTCGCAGGAACTGGTATCGAAAATCGAATACTACTTGAATCATGAAGAGGAGCGGCAGCGAATTGCCTTACAGGGCTTATCTCGTACACTACGAGAACACACGTACCGGAGCCGCTTACATCAAATGTTAACGATTATGAATGGCGTTTAGCCACCATGTCGAAGAGGTGAGTATATGAAAGGAAGACGTAGCGATTGGAATCGGGGTCATGGGGATGGATATAACAGCGGATGGCGGCATGGGTATCACTTGGGCAGATGTGAGGCCATTGTGAAGCGAACGCCGGAGATAGGCACTCGAAGAGCGATCAAAGTCATGTATGTATCTTCGGGCAACTGGTCTTACCGGCCGATGGATCATGGCATTCAAGCAGAATTGGAGGCACTTTGTGCGGAAGTGCTGACGGTTGCCCCTCATGATGATGTTTTGGATGCAGCCAGGACCTTTAAACCTGATCTGCTCTTATCGCTGAATTCCGTTGAACTTCTCAAGGTTCAAGTCGTAGATGAAGTAAGGGCACTGGGAATCAAGACGGCTGTCTGGTTCACGGATGATCCATACTACACGGATGTCACCGTCGATATAGCCAAACATTACGATATTGTGTTCACACTAGAACAAAGCTGTGTGCCATTATATCAGGAAACAGGCTGCAGGGAAGTTTACCATATGCCTTTTGGCGTTAATCGCTCAATCTATTACCCTAAGCCTGTTAGTGCTGAGTACCGGGTTGATATTTGTTTTATCGGTGTTGCCTTCTGGAATCGTGTTGCCTTCTTTGAACAAATTGCAAATGAGCTTGCCTCCAAAAAATTGCTAATTGCCGGCTATTGGTGGGATCGGATGAGGAGTTATGCTTTGCTGGAGAGCAAAATCAAAAATGGCGTATGGATGTCGCCGGAAAATAGCGCGAGTTACTACAATGGTGCTAAAATCGTGATCAATATGCACCGGTCAATCGACGATTCTACCAACCAGAACACCCGGATAATTCCGGCGCACTCGATCAATCCCCGTTCGTTTGAAATTAGCGCCTGCGGCCAGCTGCAGCTGACAGACGGCCGTGCTAACCTGGGCAGCATGTACACACCTGGACAGGAGATTGCAACGTACGATTCCCCGCAGGATCTTATGGCCAAAATTGATTATTATCTTCAGCATGAAGAAGAACGCAGTCAAATGGCTTGGCGAGGACTTGAAAGAACGATGCGTGAGCATACGTACCGGAACCGGCTCGTGCACATGTTGGATCTTATTTTTCACTGAACAGATTATTAAGGCAGGTGATCTTATGTTACCCCTTCAGAAGAAACAGCGTGATGCGAAGCGAAAAGGCTCCGTTATCTCTTTCTCATCAGGCAGCTCAAGAGGCCGGCGTAAAAGGAAATTCCGGTTAGCGGCTGCGAAAAAGCTCCGGAAGCGTTCCAAGGCTTCAAGGGTGAAGATCGTCTACGTTCAATCGCCCGCAGCGCTCCAGGAAGGGCAGCAGACGTATAATCATGGCTTCGATCATGGATATGATAAAGGCTTCGGCAAAGGCTTCCAGGAGGGTAAGCACACAGGCGGAGAGGCCATCGTCGATGAATGCTTGCCGGAGTATCAGATACTGCCGGAAGTGCCGATTGAACAAATCATCGCTGCTGGCGTAGCATCGCTGCGTCCGCAAATTCTCCACTTGGTTACCGCACAGGACCTAGGCGAAAGAATCGTTGAGGCGTTGAATAAACGAACGCCGTTTTCCTTAGTCCGATTGGGTGACGGGGAGCTGCTGACTTTGGCTCAAGAATCGATCATGTCGATCGAGCAGATCAGGGAAGACGGGCCATTTCTCCCGTATGCCGGCGTCGAAGTGCCCGACTTGGAAGTGAAAAGCGAGCTGCTGACAGCGGTGCGAGGAGCGACGGTCGTAGGAATTCCTAAGCTGCGCGTACGGAACTTTCAACCACTCGCGTTTGCTGTTTTCAAGCATGAGCATATCGATTACCGTCAACTCACCCTAACAGACTCATTAGTCAATTATTATCTCTACCAAACAGGTTACTTGTCCCGAATTACGCAGGGCCGCCGGGTTTTGCTTGTCGGCAACCTTGCCCCGCAGCTCGGCGAAGTGCTTCGCCAACATCAGGTTGAGGTCGTAGCCGAAATCTCGCCGGTTCATGGTTTCAAAGACATTCCAAGAATCAAGTCGGCCATCGCGGAGCATGAATTTGATATTGCGCTTGTGTCCGCAGGCATTTCCGCGGTTATTATCTCCGAGTGGATTGCCTCTGCATTCGGCAAAGTCGCAATTGATTTTGGTCATCTGGCGGATGCAATTGTTAAAGGGGAGGCGCCATACCGGTGAGAAGAATAAGAAGGATAAGAAGACGGTTCTTCAAAACAAGAAGAGCGAAGAGGAGCAAAAGCTATAATCAACTGTACCGCATAGGCTATAACCTGGGCTATGACAACGCACACGGATACGGATATCAAAACGGCTGGGAAGCTGGTATTGCCAGCTATTCTCAGCCTTTTAAAGGCACCAGCATTATTATCGTCACGACGAATGATCAGCGGGTTCATCTTCAAAACTGTATAGACAGCATTTATGCATATACACCGGAGCCTTTCGAAATCATTGTAATTGATAATGCTTCAACCGATGACACAGCCGACTACTTGAAGTCGCTCAGGGGGAAGATTCGCTATCGCGTATTTAAATCGAACCTTGGCTTCGCTGGCGGAACGAATCAAGGCCTAAGGTTAGCGCGAGGAGAGACGCTGCTCTTTCTTAACAACGATACGATCGTGACGAAGGATTGGCTCAAAAACATGCTGATTTGTCTGCATAGCAGTGAGAAGATCGGCCTTGTCGGCCCGGTTACGAACTACATCAGCGGCGAACAGCTGATTGAAACGCAGTATACCTCTACGGAAGAAATGCACCACTTCGCGAGGAAGTTCAATGTTTCAGATCCCGGGAAGTGGGTGCAAACAGGGAGATTAACGGGCTTTTGCGTGCTTATGCGGCGCGAATTCTTCGATCGGCTCAGTTATTTGGACGAAGGCTTTGAGATCGGCAACTGCGAGGACGATGATTTCGGGTTCCGCGCACGGATGATGGGCCACGAGCTCATCGTTGCCAAAGACACGTTTATTCATCATGTTGGCAGTGTCTCCATTAAAGCGCTAGGGGAACTATTCGAGAAAGTATACAGCAAGAACCTAGATTTCTTTTCGCGGAAGTGGGGAGACTCGCATAGCTTACTTCATGAGGTTCAGCAGAAGCTGGCCGGAGGCATAGCATCTATGAATGACTTCTATCCGAGCCATACGATCGTCCGCGGTGTGTTGCCTCAGCTGTACTGGATCGAAAATGGCACCAGATATCCAATCGAAGGTGAACTGTCTCTTCTCGCAAGCCGTATTTCACAGGTTGATTTGCGGAGCTGGCCTATTGGTTCTCCGGTCTCGTCTCAGGATGTGGAGGCGAAGCTGGCTTATCTGGCACAAGGCGTGCAGGCAGATGGAGCGCTCCCGGAAGGCCTGCTGGTCAGAAATGCCGATAGTACGGTCTTTCAAGTGAAAGGTAATAAGCTTTGCCGCATCATCAACGATTGGGCGTTGTCGTTCTGGCATCTGAAGGAGCGGCATCAAGTAACGATCAACGGACAGTTCTTGGTGCGATATGCCCAGGGATTGCCGATTATTGCGCCAGCCTCAATTGTAGCGAATAACGTATAAAGGAGTTTGGGATGATGAGCGTTAAACGAACTGCACGCCGTAAGCGTGTTGCAGCCTCGCGGAAGGGCAAATCGCTGGGTGCCAAACGCAAGCTAGGAATGAAAGGGAAAACGAAAAAAATAATCGTCAAACGGCGGCTGAAGAAGAAAGCTCGTCTCGTTAAAAAAGGAAGATCCGCCTTAAGGTTTATTCGGAGCGGAGGGTACAATCGAGGCTTTGACAAAGGTTACGATACAGGCTACACCGATGGCTTCAACAAAGGTTTCGAGGATGGCTTCGAGCATATGTATTCAGCCTCATAAGGTGAAGAGTAAGAAACCTCTCTTTCGTGATGTGGATATTACGAAACGACGAGGTTTCTTCTTTTAGGTTTAAGAATAATACGTGTATAGTCCTCGATGATGAAGGGTCATCCAGGTATGCATCTCGGCTATCATCTGCGGATAGTCTGAGACAGCGTACGTGAAATCTGCCCGGGTGGAGATCAGGCTTTTGTCAGAGGTATAGCGGTCATACTTATAGATGATTACATCATCTTTAGCGAATTGCGTTTGGAGCATGTGCAGCAGCGCGTATTTGGACAGCTTGGGTTGCCCTGCTAGGTGGACAAGTCCGTGAATCGGATGCTGAAGGCACCAGTGAATCGCTTTGGCAAGCTCCAGGGTGGTTACGCCGTTCCAGAACACCTCGCTGTAGCCAGGTATCTCTCCTGTTTGCTGCATAAACCAATGGAACAGTCCGATCCCGTTTGGCTTTAACTCCGGCCCGATAATCGACGTGCGAATCGTTAAGGTGTTCGGGCCTTGCACCTCGCCCAAACTTTTGGTTCTGGCATACAGGGTCGCACCATCGGCGGAATCGGATTCCGTATAATCCCCGCGTAAACCTGAGAATACGCAGTCCGTACTTATATGAATAAGCCGGAAGGGATAAATCTCCGCCCACTGTGCGAGTTGATGCGGAAACAAACTGTTGACTTCAATCGCTTCAGCCTGGCGCCGGCCTGCCTCTTCATTGAGCAGTCCGACTGCGTTAATCACGACATCCGGCTTAATAGTGTCAAGCAGCTCCTGCACGCGGCTCCTGTCACGGATATCCAATGCGAAGGAACGAGGATCTCCAGGGGAAGCGGTTCTAGCTGTATCCCAAACCTCAAATTGAGGCAGATCGCTGAAGTAATGCTTCACCATGTGCCCCGCCATACCTAGTCCCCCGATGACGAGCAGCTTCATGGCAGGAAGCCTCCTTGTTCGAGCATTTCTCGAATTTCATCAGCATTCATCAGCAGGTCATTCGAGGCATATTCCGTAATCATCGTTTTCGGCAGATGGCTGTAGTGGTTGTAGAGATCGGGGTCCGCATTGGAGGGGAGAATGACGAAGTACTTATCGCTATATTGAAATGTATAGGGAGCTTCATGCTCCGAGATCAGGACTTCATGAAGCTTCTCACCCGGACGGATGCCAACCTCTCTTATCGCAAGCCTCTTGGTTGATAAACGCTCGATGAGAACATTGGTGATATCGGTAATCCGGCAGGCATTCATTTTCATAACAAAGGTTTCGCCTCCGATGGCTGCGCGTGCGGCACTTAATAGCAGGTCGATGGCCTCGGGAAGCGTTAAGAAGAAGCGGGTCATGTCTTTATCGGTAAGAGGAAGATCCTCTCCTTGGAGAATGCGGTTCTTGAAAAAAGGAACGACACTGCCGTTGGTGCCAAGCACATTTCCGCCTCTAATGCAGACAAAGCGGGTAGAGGTGTCGAGGTTGTTGGCCCGAATCATCAGCTTCTCGCCAAGCGCCTTGGTCATCCCGTAGAAATTAATGGGATTGACAGCCTTATCCGTCGAGACATCGATGACTTTCTTAACACGGTTACGAATGCTGGCGCGAATGACATTCTCCGTCCCTTTGACATTGGTTTTCAACGCTTCATCGGGTTGATCTTCACAGACTGGAACATGCTTGAGAGCAGCTAAATGGAATAAGTAGTCCACATTTCGGCAGGCTTCATCGAGCGCTTCCAGATCCCGGATGTCGCCGATGATAAATTTAAGCTTCGGATTGAATTGAAAGTCGCGCTGCATGCGCACTTGCGCGAATTCGTTCCTGGAAAATATCCGAATTTCCTTAGGCTGTTCCAACAGCAGCTTGCGAACAAGCTCCTGTCCCCATGATCCGGTCCCTCCGGTCACGAGAAGCGTTTGATTATTAAACATAGCTTTGTCCTCCTAGTACAATATTGACCACCTTCGAAGAAACATGAGGATCCAGATAGCCTTCCGGACAATCCCATGCAAGAGGAGAATTCAGCATGAGCTTGACACAGGCATGAATGCGTTCAGGCACAAGTCCGGAAAGAAGATTGCTTCCACAGATTAAGGTTTCCGGTCTTTCCGTGCTTTGCCGAATGGTAACGGCAGGGACACCGAGTATGCAGCTTTCCTCTTGGACCGTACCGCTGTCTGTAATGACACAAGCTGCGTGCATTTGCAAGTACAAGAAGTCAAAAAAACCAAACGGAGGGAGGAAATGGATTAAAGGGCTATAGCCGGTTATCCCCGATTTGACCAAGCGGTCCCGTGTCCTCGGATGTGTGCTGCAAATGATAGGCAGCTTAAGATCGTCAGCCAATAGATCCAATCCTTGGACGATTTGCCTCAGCCGGGAAGTATCGTCCACATTTTCCGCACGGTGAGCCGTAACAAGCAGATAGCCTTTCGACTGCAATCCTAAGTCTGTGAGAATTGTGCTCTTGCACGCCTGCTCTTTATAGTGCTGCATCACTTCATAAATCGGATTGCCTGTCATCCAAATCCTCTGTGGAGGGACTCCGTCTCGAAGTAAATTCTCTCTTGCCCCCGGCGTATAAGGCATATTGCAGGTAGAGATCGCATCGATTGCTTTGCGGTTGATTTCCTCCGGCACACGCGTATCGTAACAGCGATTCCCCGCTTCCATATGATAAACGGGTATACCGTGACGTTCAGCGATCAGGGCGGTCAGCGCACTATTCGTGTCACCTAGAACAAGCATGCGGTCAGGCTTTTCCTTGATCAGCACTTTCTCGACCTGGGTGAACATCTGGGCAATTTGCTCGCCAACGGTTTGTGCTTGAAGCAGAATGTGAACGTCCGGTTTTCGAATACCCATTTGCTCAAAGAAAACATCGCTGAGTGAACGGTCATAATTTTGTCCGGAATGCACGAGAATGTGAGTATCGGCAAGGAGATCGAGTTTGGATATGACTAAACTTAACCGGATAATTTCCGGACGTGTACCTAGAACGGTCATAATCTTCATCGCGAATGGCTCCTTTTTATATGTGAAGTTCCTTCATAGATTCCGATAATAATTTAATGTATCCAAGACGGACTGCTGCCATGGAATACTTGGCATCCAGCCAGTAGCTTCTCTAAGCTTTGCAGCGTCCCCAAGCACAATACCCGCTTCCTGACGGCGCAGCAAATGGTCTTGAATCGATATTTCAAACGGAATCGAAGCATATTGCCCCAACAAGCTAACCATGGACCGAATTGAATAAGCTGTTCCGCGGCATACATTATAGATTTCACCAGGCGGACAGGCTGCCACCTGCAGAAGGGAGAAGTAAGCGGCGACAGCATCACGGACGTCTAGGAAATCCCGCTGTACATCCATGTTTCCAACTTGGAGCTTGGGCGGAAGGAGACCTTTCTCCATCATAGCCACTTGCTTAGCAAACTGCGCGCACACGCCTGCTGCTGGTCCAGGGCCGATCAAGTTAAACGTTCTTGCTACAACGGTGGGAATCGCATAGACATGTCCATACATCTGCATGACAGAGGACATCAACTGTTTGCTCCAGGCATAAGGACTTACAGGGCTAAGCTGCGACGACTCGGTTAACGGCTCATCCTGCAGCTGATATTCATAAGCCGTACCGACAGCCAGACATGCACGAAGCTTGTGATCCGGACATGTTCGGATGGCCTCCAGGATATTCAGTGTCCCCCAGGTGTTGGCATAGATGACTTCAGCAGGGTTGTCATACGAAACGCTCACATCGTTTACACCTGCAAGATGGATGATATGGGTTACCTTGTATGTTAGCAGCAGCTGCTTTATGAAAGATAGCTTCGTTATATCGCCTGAGACATACTGCAGGCGGGGATGCTGAAGAGGACAGCTGATACTGCGTCCAACCCCCAAAACGTTCATATGTTTAGTGAATAAATAGGCAGCCATATGCTGTCCGACGAATCCGTTTATGCCCGTCAGCAGAACGAGTGGGGATTCCGCCATTAGGATTCACCGGGAAGCAGGATGGATTTAAGTTTGCCGAACTCTTCATTCGCCAAGGTGTAATCGGAGGGGCGCCCGATATCGAGCCAGAAATCCGTATTTTCATAATGCCGAACCTTCTGGTCATCCGCTAGCACGGCATGGATCAGATCAGGAATATCAAAGAACTTATTGGCAGGGATATAGTCGGTGATTATTGGATTCATCATATAAATTCCCATGCTTACGCAAGCCAAATGAGTAGGCTTCTCGATGATGTTTGTTACGTAGTCATCCTTCGTTTCAAGGACGCCGAGCTGGATCGGAATGCCTTTTTTTTGTGAAGCAATGGTGAGTAAACTGCCTCCCTCGATATGAAAATCTCTAAACTTGGCGAAGTTTAACGTCGTGAGAACATCACAGTTAATAAGCAGGAATGGTCCTGACATCCGCCGGAGACATTTTAGCGGACCGATCGTACCTAAGGGTTCTCGTTCAACATGATAGGTAATATCGACGCCTCGGGAGCTTCCGTCTCCGAAATACGTTTGGATCAGACTCGATAAATAGCCGCAAGCCATAGTGATGGATGTAAAACCATAATGGCGTAGCTGCTTCACAATAATTTCCAGGATGGGCTGCTCCCCGACGGGTAATAATCCTTTCGGAAGTACTTTCGTATAGGGAGCCATACGCATCCCTTTTCCCCCCGTCATAATAACAACTTCCACAGGAATCACCTCTTATACAACATATTCATCTGGACGATAAAGCTCTGGATGGCTTTTTATCCAGTCTATCGTTCGGGCTAAGCCTTGCTCCAGGGTAACGGATGGCTTCCAGCCGATCAGTGCAGCTGCTTTACTGCTATCGGAGAAGAGGCGGTCTACCTCGCTTTTCTCCGGACGTACACGTTCACTTGCGACGCGTACGGGCAGATCGCGGCCAATAAGCTGTTTGATTTTATCTGCTAACTCGCCAACCGATATTTCATTTCCCGATCCCGCATTGATGACCTGGCCAATAGCCCCATCATGAACGGCTGCGTGTATGAAAGCACGGGCTGTATCTTCTACGAAGGTGAGGTCGCGAGATGACGTTAAATTGCCAAGCACAATTTCGGATTGATGGAGGGCTTGATTAATAATGGTAGGAATGACGGCTCTCATGGATTGACGGGGGCCATAGGAATTGAAAGGACGAACCGTCACGGCCGGCAGAGCGTAAGAGCAGTAAAAGCTTTCAATAATTTTGTCCGCTCCGATCTTGCTGGCTGAGTAAGGAGATTGGCCTTGCAGCGGATGAGTCTCATCCATTGGCACATATCGGGCGCTGCCATAAACTTCGCTGGTGGAGGTGTGAATGAGCCGGGAGGCGCCTAATTCCAAAGCGGCTTGTGCGATATTCAGGGTGCCGACCACATTCGTTTGCACAACGTCATTGGGGTGGAGGTAGGAATAGGGAATTGCGATTAATGCGCCCAGATGAAAGATGGTGTCGTTCCCTTTGACAGCACGATAAACGGCATATGGATCGCGCAAATCTCCTTTAATGACTTCGATCTCCTTTTGAATATCAGTAGGAAGCGTGTCAAGAAAGCCGCGTGAATTACTGGAATTATACCGAATAAAGGCTTGCACCTTGGCACCCTCAAGAACTAGCTGGTGAACAAGATGACTGCCGATGAAGCCGGCGGCACCTGTTACCAATGCATGCTTTCCTCTCATCATGAACGGATTCACTCCTTTTTAACATATAATAGCAATCTATTCGCAGTTAGAAGTTTTGTTGTGGACTCGACCCTATTTTAACCAATAAATGGGTTGGAATGATGTTTCAAGGAACATTTAGGAGTTCGTGGAAATAACATAGTAAAGATCTTCCTTGTACGGGGAGGATGAATCTAGCAAATGGGTAAGGAGGTAAAGCTTGTGAATCAGGATCCGCTTGTGTCGATCGTTATTCCTTTCTATAACTGTGCTTATGTGAATCAAGCGATAGAGAGTGCGCTTGGGCAAAGCTACCCCCATATCGAGGTCATCGTGGTGAATGATGGTTCTACTAAATATCTGGATAAAGTCAGTCCTTACTTTGGGAGAATCGTCTATGTATCGAAAAGGAATGGAGGGACGGGCAGCGCTCTCAATGCAGGGATCAGGCGGGCCGCCGGCAAGTACTTCACCTGGCTTAGCTCAGACGATCTCTATGATCCTGATAAAGTAGCCAAGCAGGTTGCTTTCATGCAGGAACGCGGGGCGTCGGCTAGCTATGGCGCTTACTATCATATTGATTCTAACAACTGCAGAGTAATGGGAGGAAAGGCAGGGATCACGTATCCGGAGAGGGATCAATTTATCAAAATGATGCTAAGAGGATGCTTTATTAACGGCTGTACCGTGATGCTGGACATGAATGTATGGAAGGAAGTCGGTTTTTTCAACGAAAGTCTGAAATACACCCAGGATTATGATATGTGGATGCGGCTCCTGCATAAATATGACTTCTATTACTTGGATGAACCGCTGGTATCATACCGCGTTCATGCAGAGATGGGGAGTCAGAAATACGCCGGGTCCATCACAAAAGAAATTTATCAGGTTCAGTACAACTATAGAAAATCGTTAGAGGCGCTGCTCCACAAATAAAAAAAAACCATCCAAGTCTCATGAGGGATCCGTGAGTAATTGCCATCATGACTGGGATGGTTTTTCTATTAGGAATGGGAAATGATTTGATGGGCTACTAAATAATCAAGTATGGAGGATGTAGATTCCCCAAGGGGCTGTTGGTGCGAGGCGATAACGATCTCCGGTTGGAGCGGCGGTTCATAAGGGGCCGAAATGCCAGTGAATTCGGAAATGGAACCGGACCTTGCTTTCACATAGAGCCCCTTCGGATCCCGCTGTTCGCACACATGCAAAGGGCAATCTACGTAAACCTCCATAAATTCACCGGGGGCGAATAAAGATCTGGCCATATCCCGATCGACCCGGTAGGGTGAAATGAGAGCGACAAGCGTGATCATTCCTGCATCGACCATGAGTTTGGCGATCTCTGCGGTCCGGCGAATGTTTTCACTCCGATCTTCAGCGGAGAATCCGAGATTTCCGTTTACGCCATGACGCAGATTGTCGCCATCTAATACATAAGTACGAACTCCAAGTTGAAATAGGATGCTTTCCAGTTCGTAAGCCAAAGAAGATTTTCCGGCGCCCGATAAGCCAGTGAACCACAGCACGCAGCTTTTGTGGCCATTCATGAGCTGGCGGTCGTTCAGCGTAATGGTAGAGGGCTGCCGTTTAATATGCCGATTATTCACCTTTGCACCTTCTTTCATTCATTGTGGTTACATTCTTTTGCCTGTAATGGCATGGATGGCATCTTCGAATTTATCCAGACTTCGCTTCCATGTCCATTTGGCGGCCTCTGCTTCCCCGGCGGCAGCGAGTTTCTTGCGTAGTGCCGGGTTCTCAATCAACTGCCGGATATTGTGGGAAAGATTGTTCTCATACCGGTACGAAAGCAGACAGTTATCTCCGTGTCGGCAATAATCCATATTACCGCCGGCATAGGTGGTAACAAGAGCTGCACCGCATCTCATGGCTTCTAACCCGGGAATTTGAGCGGTGTCATACGTGGAGGAGCTGACGAAAATGTCCGCTTCACTATAGTGCCGGCTCATCGCTTTATCATCGACAGGCTGCAGGAAACGAAAATCATATTGTTTTTTTAACGATTGCAGGTAGGGAGAGGTTGAATATTCATAAGGCGGAGTGAAAATGTTAATCGAAATATCCGGGTACTGCTCTTTGATAATTTGGAGATGGTAGAGCAAATAGTCTTGTTCCCGATGCCACACATGCCCCCATTCAGGTCTTCGCAGGATAGCGGATATGTGCAGTTTGCTGTGGCGCTCACGGATATGTTCATTGCGGAAGGCCGAACTGATGCCAACCGGAACGATTTGACCCATAACGCCATGGTTTAGAGCAATCAATTGCTGCTGCCAAGCTGAGAGAACAAGGAGATGTCTCGTTAAATGATAAGTACGGAAAGTGATATCATTATTAGGGAGAAAAGCAGGCTCATAGCAAAGGCTTAACCGGATATGCACGCCTTTCCCTTGCTCGCTGGCGACCTGAGAACCGGAAACGATGGTGTAATAGTTTGAAATAATGAAGTCGCTTTTTGGAAACTCATCCACGTCAATATAATCGAGCTGGCGGGTACGGATGATTTTCGCCTTTATCGCGTATTCAATAATGCCGCAACGCGGCATTAGAATCGTGACTTCATGCCCTCTCTCTACTAAACCATTGACGAGTTCAGCTAGCATACGCTGAGCTCCCCCCATAGATAAAGTTATAATAGGGAATGTAAATTTCAATGTACGGTCTCCTTCCCAGACAATCAGATGTTAGATATCTTATGACTAAGTTTGTTGGTAGGAGTGGACGGTTGTTCGGATAAGAAAAAGTTTACACAAATCAAGACCTGGCCCGGTGGCCAGGTCTTTGGGTTATACTGTGGCAATTGCAATGCCGCTGATAGCAACAGGGCCTATGACAGTAGCAATCGTTAAGGCAGATGAGACATCAGCAATTAAACGGTAATTGTGGCTGCCCGCTGGCGGGTTAATATCCACTGTATTAAAAGAAAGATTTCCTTGCTCCAATAATGTTAAATTGCTTGAAGTGATCGTGAATATCGGTAATGTGTCTCTGACGATACGAAATGTTACATCCGGTAATCCAAGAGTCGCCGCATATCCAACAGTGGCACTTAAATATACACTCGTATTAGCTCCGAACGTAAGACCAAAATCGGCTAAGATAATACTGCTGGGCGCTGCCGGAATTGGTCTGCTAATCGAACCTGTTGAGGTAGATGGAATACTTTGAAAAGCATCAACAATTTGCTTGGCCATGGTGAATCCCCCTCTCCACTAACATTCACCATAAAGATAACTCTATGATGATACTCTTAACTTATGTAGGGGATTAATAGATTGACTGTGCAAGTTACATATTTTACATAAAAAGGGTATAAACACGGAAGGTATTTGTAGTCCTGAGAAACAGCTTGCTGAGTTGTCTTGATTTTTTGAGTAAAAATAGGTCCTTATACAATCCAATTTATTCCATTTTGAGTATAATGACGATAAGTTTTGTATATCAGAAATTGTAGTGAAAATAGAGAGGGGAGTTCTTCTATGACCGTACCTTCAAAGCTTCCTGGTTTCTTTCAAAATACGATACCCAAAAGCGGAACCCATTTATTGTTGCAGATCCTCTTAGGAATCCCCGATGTTACACACGATGAAAACAAACATATCTACGAAGGAACAGCCAAACAGGTTCAGACGCATTATCAAGTATTACGCGGCGCCGCGGACAATGAAATGATTACAGGACATATCTACCATATGCCGGAGTGGGCCGCCATGTTTCGTCAATTGCAGATGAAGCAAATTTTTATGCTCAGAGATTTGCGTGATATCCTCGTTTCTTTTGTTCATTTTGTCCGAACCATCCCCTATCCGTTTTCGTTTGCAGATCCAAACCTCCCATTGAAAGAAAGTTACATGCAAATTATTTACGGTATTCCTGAGATCGACTATCCCCATCTTGCGGACTATTATCGCTTGTTCCTGGGCTGGATGGATGAACCTGGGGTATGTACGGTTACCTACGAAGACTTGATGCGGTCTCAAGCATCCCGTAGAGCGACGATCAAGAAAATAGCTGAATATTTGTGGGAAGGACGCACGCCTCCGATATCCATTGAGCAGATGGTGGATCGAATGGAGGGTAACATCAATCCATCAGGTTCACCTACTTTTCGAGAGGGCAGAATCGGGGGGTGGGAGAAAGCATTTGATAACGAAATCAAGGATGCATTTAAAGAAGTGGCAGGAGATTTGCTGATTGAATTAGGGCAGGCCAAGAATAAGGATTGGTGATGGGGGGAGCTCATGGATAAGCGTAACGTGCCGAAAGTATCTGTCGTGATGCCTTTTTATAATTGTCCTTATGTAGAGCGGGCGATTCAAAGCGTCCTGCAGCAATCCTATCCGCATATCGAACTGATTGTCGTCAGTGATGGCTCCACCAAGCATACCGATCTTGTAAAGCCGTACTTATCTCGAATCGTTTATGTGGAGAAACCAAACGGCGGAACGGCGACAGCCTTGAATGCGGGGATTCGGCGGGCAACTGGCGAGTTGTTCGCGTGGTTGAGTTCTGACGATGTATATGATCTTACAAAAGTTGAAAAGCAGGTCAACTTTATGCTGCGTAAAAATGCCGCGGTCAGCTACACGAATTTTCATCTTATCGACGGGAACGACCACATCACAAGGATGAATGTTGGCCTGCATTTTGAAGACCGGCTCTACTTTCTAAAGCATTTGGTGAACAGCTGTCCTGTGAACGGTTCGACGATCATGATGAGAATGGACGTGTTCCAGAAGGTCGGGCTCTTCGATGAAGCCCTTCCGTTTACACACGATTTTGATTATTGGAAGAGGGCTGCGCACTTCTATACGTTTCATTCGCTTCCTGAATCGCTGACCCTTTACCGTGTGCATGATGCAATGGGGAGTGTCGTGCATAGCAAGGAACAATGGATGGAAATTCAATCGGTCAACGAAAAGTATAAAGGAAGTCTCGAACGTCTAATTAATGAAGTGAGGTAAGGTAAGCTCCTGTTAGCTAGAAAGGGTGAATCCTGCATGCTGCATGAACCGATATCTTTCTCTGGGAATGAATCGCTGACGATTCAGAATATGATTAGAGCACTGCCCAATTCCTTTACTTACGAGTTTTGGGTGAAGCCGGCCGGGGCGGGAATTCACCTGGGCGCAGAGGCATCGTATGGCATATACGGAAACACAGGACAGGCTTACATTATCGGACCGGCCTGCGGCGAGCATAGCGACGAGGCCGGTATTGGCATTTCCATCGGGGTGAATGGCATTTCGGTCTACGAACATACCATTGACCATTTGCCTGCTGTCCTTGTTTATCCTGTTTCCATCAACCAATGGGCGCATGTGGCCTTAGTCTATCAAGACAAGGTGCCTTCTCTGTATGTGAACGGACGATTGGCCAAAAAAGGTCAGCCAAGCATCAAGAGCATGATCTACCCGTCACTTGTTTTGGGAGGTCTTTCCCCATATGGTTGTTTTCAAGGCGAGATGAAGGAGCTAAGAGTTTGGAATCACGCGAGAACGCACGGGCAAATTAGCAGCAGTATGCATTCCTCGCTATCCGGGAATGAAATTGGATTGTATTGGTATTCGAATCACAAGACCAATCTGCTCGTACATCAGGGGTTGAAAAGAACCATGGAGGTCAGCCTCGTGCTGCCTTCCTATAACCGTTATCCCTACAATTTGCTTACTTTATTTTCACTGCAAAAGCAGACCTTTGACCTCTCTAAGGTAGAAGTTATTATGGTGGACAATGCATCTGATGACTCCACACCGTCTATCGTACAGAAGAATGAATTCCCTTTTGTATTTAAATATATAAAATGTGAAAAAAATGTGGGCAGACCCCGGTCCAGAAATATGGGCATCCGGGCGGCGAACGGGAAAGTCATTATTTTCTTAGACGCCGAAGTGCTTGTCGGTCCGGACTTTATTGAGCAGCATGTGCAGGCTCATCAAGCGCGCGACCGGTACATCGCAATAGGGACTATACATTTGCGAGGAGTGTACTCACTGATTCATCCTGGGTTTAGCAGCGGGCAATTCGAGCATATCAAGGCTATCATGAGTAAGTGCAAGCAGGAATACTCGAAGAGATGGCGCAAATATGCAACCAGCCCCCAGATCACTCCGCTTTTGAATAAAGAAGATTTAGAAAATGTACAATTGCTGAATTCGTTATCTTTTCTGAAGCCGCATGAGGAATATTACGAGAAGGAAGTTCTCCAGCATTATGGAGACCAATTGTCCGGGTTCATGTTTCCCTGGATTTTCTTCTACACCGGGAACATTTCCTTGCGGAGAAGCTTTCTTGGGCAGGCAGGTTTTTTTGAGGAGTGGGACGGCTACGGCTGGGATGACGTGGAAATGGGCTATCGCTTGTTTAAAATGGGGGCGCAGTTTGTCAATCTGGGCAAAATGGTTACGTACCACCAGGAGCATCCGATTTCCGCCTCGATTGGAGAAGAAGCGAATCTTAATTTTTACAAATTCCAAATGAAGCATAGCGTCATTGATGTGCAAATCTTTGCGCTTAATTTAGTTCCCCATGCGAAAACATTATACCAGCTAAACCAAATTCTCACGCAGTACAAAGCACTTTGTTATGAAAATGCGCGGGAGTTCGGACTTTTTAAACAAACGTTCGTAACTCTTCTGGAAAGAGCCAGCTATCGGCTGGCCCATAAAATGGAAGTGACGAAGCTGCTCCTTCCCGATGAGCCGTCCTATTCGAAGATTCAAGAGGAGAAATATAGAATCAGTCAAATGGGAAAATATCCGATGGTCATTGACGCTTTTGAAACGCTGTGCAGGCTATAAGCTTATCTTTTGCCTAGTTATCCCCAACGAACAATCAAGCCTGCATGCGTTAAGCCGCCGCCAAAGCCGTATAACAGAAGCGTATCTCCAGCTTTAACTTTGCCCTCTCTGATGCCAAGGTCCAGCGCCAACGGCATCGAAGCGGCAGAAGTATTCCCGTAGTACTCCAGGCTGTACAGCGCCTTGTCAAAAGGAATGCCGCTCTTTTCACAGATGGAATCAATCATCCGCAAGTTAGCGCTATGGGGGATGAACCAATCCAAATCATCAAGCTGCATGTTGCTTTTCGCAAGCAGTTTTTCTACCCCTAGCGGAACTGTGGATACGGCAAATTTGTACACCTCGCGTCCGTTCTGGACAAGCTTGCCGTTGCCTGTGAGCGGGATGTCCTGCCATCTCGCGGCCAATCCCGAACGGTACACATGCTTGCCGCCGGAGCCGTCCGAGCCGACGTGGTGCGCAAGGAAGGCAGGATGTTCGTCTTCGCGTTCCACGACGACAGCCCCGGCGCCGTCGCCGAAGAGGATACAGGTCGAGCGGTCGGTGTAGTCCGTGATTTTGGACATGGAATCGCCGCCGACAACGAGAACTTTGCGGTGCAAGCCGGCCGCGACAAGTCCGCTTGCCGTGTGCACGGCATAGGCAAATCCCGCACACGTAGCGTTCAGGTCGTAGGCGCCGGCAGCGGGGAGCTCGAAGTGCGCCTGGACTTGGCAGGCGACCGGCGTCGACGGCAGCTCCGGCGTATGCGTTGTGACGATAACCAGATCCACGCCGTCCAGCGATTGCGGGTATCGGTCCAGCATGTTTTGAACGGCTGCTATACATAGATGGCTTGTGAATTCCTCGGCCGCGGCGATCCGGCGCTCGCGAATGCCGGTGCGTTGGACGATCCATTCGTCGTTGGTGTCAACCATTTTCTGCAAATCAGCGTTCGTAAGTATATGGGAGGGCACGTAGCTGCCGATAGCGGTGATGCGGGCGTGCAAGGGAGTCGATGCGGGCATGGAAATCTCTCCTTATTGTTATCAGGTATTAGTACTTGGTACTAATTCTAAGGGAGATTGCTGCCGGTGTCAATGGGCAGCTGGAGAAGAGAATAACAATTGCTCATTCGCAGATTGTCCGAATTCGCCATACCTAAACAAATGGAGGCGTCTCCGCGATGAACGCGAAGACGCCTGAAAGCAGCGGCTATTGTGACGCTGAATGACCTTGGCGGGGAAGCTCCGCCGCCAGCCGTTTGAGCTTGCGCTTATCCCGCCACTGGGCGAGCGGCAAGTAGAAGGAAGGGACGATCACTAACGTAAGCAGCGTTGAGATGATCAATCCTGAGATAATGACGACAGCCATTGGCCGCCACAAGCTGCCTCCGATAATGGCCATGGGTAGGAGGCCGCTGATTGCCGTAGCGGACGTCATCAGGATGGGACGAAGCCGCGCGCGGCCGGATTCGGCGATGGCGTCGTACAGGGCCATGCCGCTGTGCCGGGCCTCTTCTATAAATTCAACGAGCACGATGCCGTTGCGCACGACAATCCCCGCCAGACTGACGAATCCCATGAGCGCCATGAACCCGATCGGTGCG
The DNA here is from genome assembly GCF_031456485.1 of Bacillus sp. 3255. Classification (NCBI taxonomy): domain Bacteria; kingdom Bacillati; phylum Bacillota; class Bacilli; order Caryophanales; family Bacillaceae; genus Bacillus; species Bacillus sp. 3255. The sequence continues at coordinate 130,845 of NZ_JAVDUS010000017.1, read as the reverse complement.
CCCGTCACGAACAGCCCGATCAAAGCGCCCCCCATGGCCAAATAGACGGTCAACATCACCAGGAACGGTATGGATAACGAATAAAATTGAATCGCGATAATGATATAGATCAGACATACCACAATAATGGACAGCTTGCCGATGGAGGCGAAGGCATCGTTGCGGTCGGCGTTCTCGCCGGCGAATTCGATGGTGTAGCCATTGGGCTTGTGCAGTTGGTTAATCTGCTGCTCCAAATCCTTCACAATGTCAGCCGCCAATCTCCCGTCCGTATAAGATCTAACTGTGATCGTCCGCACCAGATTGTGGTGCTGCACGGATGTAATCATGCGGCTGGGCTGCAAATCGATAAACTGCTCGATCGGGTATAACGCCCCTGATTGTGCGGGAACGAGCAGATCGCCGATCGTTTGGGCGGACGGGGTCCCGTTCGTCTCGCTGAACAATGTGACGGGAATATTCTCGTTGCCCAGCTGCAGCTTGGAGACTTCGATCCCATCGGTAGCAAGCCTCGCCGTTGCCGACAAGTCCTTCTCGGTAATGCCGTAATGGCGGGCTTTCTCCTGGTCGAGCCGAAGATTCATCGTGTACGTATCCTCGCCGATGCTGTCGGAGACGTTGTCGGTGCCGGGGATGCCTTTCAGCATCGACTGCACTTGCTTCGAGAGCGATGTCAACTCGCCTAGATCCGAGCCGCTGATTCGCAAGGCGATCGGCGCCCCGACCGGAGGTCCCTGCTCCAGCTCCCTGGGCAGCAGCTCAATATCCGGATAGAGGCTGCGCAGCTGCTCGCGCCAGCTGGCTACGAGCTTGCCGGTGTGGGTCCGTGATTCGTCGACTTTCACATACAATTGGCCCATTCTTGTCCCGCTGGCATCGTTCTCCGCATAGTAGAACTTAGGCGTGGTTCTTCCTGCGTAGGCCGAGACGGATAAGACCCCGTCTTGTTTGGCCGCCCATACCGACAAACTTGCCATCATATCGGCGGTTTGTTTGTAGTCGGCGCTGACCGGCATTTTCACATCGACAAGAAATTCGCTGCGCTCCGCGCTTGGGAAGTACTGCACGCCAAGCAAAGGCAGCAAGCCGTAGCTGGCCGTCCCGATGACAAGGCCGATCGTGCCGGTTAACAAAGGCTTGCGCAGCAGGCGGCGGATCCATTTCTCATACTGCTCGCTCAGGTGCCATATGGGCTTGCCCAGAAGTCCCGGCATCTTGTTCTTGGCGGAAATTCCTTTGCGAAGGCTGCGTTCGCCGTTCCATTTGCGGAAAATCGGAACGATGGTTAGCGACATGGCCATCGACGCGGCTAATGTCAGGCTCACGACGACGGGAATCGGACGGATGAAGTCGCCGATATTGCCTTTCAGGAAAAATAGCGGAAAGAAAGCGGCCGCTGTGGCGATCGTTGCGGTAAGAATCGAAATCGCGACTTCCTGGCTTCCTTTCAACGACGCATCTAATGGGGAATCGCCGAGGGATAGCCGGCGTTCGATGTTATCGTTCACGACGATGGCGTCGTCGACAAGGATGCCGAGCACGATGACGAGCGCGACGATAGAAATCTGATTGAGATCGATAGACGTCATGCCGATCGGCAGGAACCCGAGCGCGATGGAGACGGGGATCGCCATAGCAACGATAATGGACGTTCCGAAGGCGAGCCCGAGGATGCAGACGAGCAGTACGGCAGCCATCCCGATGAGCATCTCCCGCGACAGCTCGTTAAACAGCTTGCTCACGCTTTCCTTTTGCGTGAACAACGATACCATCGTCACGTGCGCGGGGAGCTGTGCCTGCAATTCGGCGACCTTGGCGTCAATTCTCGACTGCAAGGAAGGAATATGTTGGCCCTTGGCCGGATAGATGACAACATCGATAGCGGGTTTGCCGTTGTAAAGAACTTGCTCCTTCGTTTTCTCCGGACCGATGCCGACCTGTGCGACATCTTGAATCTTAAGCGAATTGCCCTGCGCCGCGGAACGGTAGACGACCGTCTCCCCGATATCCTGAGCGGATTGCCATTCGCCCGTCAATTGCACGTAGGTGTCTTGTTTATTGGCACTCACATTCCCGATAGGCGTACGGTCGTGGGCGCTCGTCAGCGCCTGCATGACCAGCGTCCATGGAAGCTGGAGGCTTTCGAGCTTCTCCTTGTCCAGAATCACCTTGGCTTCCAGATCGGAGAGCCCGACGATTTGAACATCGCTGACCCCGGCTATCGCGCGTATCTGGTCTTTCCATATGAGGGAAATAGGGCGCAGCGACTCCAACTCCGATGAGCTCGGCACAGTCAGATGAATGATTTGAGCCGCGGTCTTGGCCAGGTCGTCGAAGATTTCGGGCTGGTGCGCTTCCGCAGGCAGCTTGCTCTGTGCCTCTTGCACTTTCTGTCTAAGCGTATCCCAGGCTCGTTTGTTGTCAACGCCAGGCTCCATCTCGACCGTTATGAAAGATACGTTGGTGGAGGATGTGGAATCGATCGACTTGATCGCGTCCATCTCCCGGATCTTTTCTTCCAGCGGTTTGGTGACGAGCTGTTCAACCTTTTCCGGCGAAGCGCCGGGATACACCGTCGATACCGTGGCGATGGAAACGGTGATTTCCGGATTCTCACGCTGGCTTAACTTAAAAAAACTGATGGTGCCCATCAGCACGAATACGGCAAAGAATAACAGCGTGATTTTTTGATATTTGATCAGTTTGGCAATCAAGCGGACTCCTCCTTCTGTTCTGCCGTTCCGGTTGGAGCCGAAACCTATTCGCCGGGGGTTACTTTCTCCATATGCTTAAGCTGGTATTGGCCGGACACGATCAGCGTATCGCCTGCCTGAAGCCCTTGGGAGATTTCCGTCATGGCATCCTTGCTGCGGCCCGGCTTAACCGTCCTCTTCTCCGCATGGTCCCCATTCAAAATGAATACATAGGGCTCGCCGTCCTCGCGAAGAATGCTGTCCGACGGCACGGCAATGACTTGCTGGCCTCCGTTGTCAGCTAGTAGAAGCTGTACGCGCATACCGGCTTTGAGCCGGCCCTCTTCGTTCGCAGCCTCGAGCTCCAGCGTATAAGTCTTCGTCTGAATGTTGGCGGCGGAGGCCAAATAAGTCACTTTGCCTTGATAGGTATCGGCGGAACCGGGAATCTGATACGAAAGGTCCGTTTGGCCTTGCACGAGCGGCAAATCCGCTTCCGTTATTTCGGCGCGGATTTTCATCGGTGTCTGCCGCTGGACAACGCCGATCTTCTGACCGCGGGGCAGCGTCATCCCTTCCTCGATGGGCATCTCGGTCAAGAGGCCGTCTGCCGGTGCCTTGACGTCATAATAAGACAGGTTAACTTCCATATCCTGCAGATCGATCTCGTTAGCCCGCATTTGGTATTCAATGGCCGCTAGGGGATTGGTGCTTCGGAGCGTCTGCAGTTTCTGTTCCAAGGTTTGAAGATTACGCTGCAGCTGGTTCACCCCTGTTTCCAATTGTTCCTTCTGTTCTTCGGTTGCCTGGCCGATATCATAGTCGTTCAGAACCCGGTTATATTGCTTCGTTGCATCTTCCAAGGCTTGCTTGGTTGAGGCAACATTATTCGTTAATTCAAGCGTGCTGTCGGTAAAATCTTTCTTGGCCTTAGCCATTTGTTCTTCCAAGCTGGCTCTGGCATACAGCAGCTTCTGCTGCTGGCGCAGCACATCCTTCTTATCCAGCTCGATAATGACATCGCCTTTATGAACCTGTTCTCCGCGTTTCTTCAGCACGCTCTGTACATCGCCGTCGACTTTCAGGATGACGTTCAACTCCAGCGAGGGAATCGCGTCAGCCGTCAGTGTTTTGGCGCCGGTCCAGACTTGTGAGGCGACCTTGGCGGTTTTGACCGGCTTGCCCGTTATGCCGGCAGCCTGGTCCGGTGCTGAGGCCGGGGATGAGGGCGCTCCGTGGGAACAGCCTGCAAGTGTAAGGGCCGTCAGAATCAGCACAACGCCGGCTTTATGCGCAGCGAAGCCCCGGGCTGTACGTGCGAGCTTCTTCGGCCAAGGATTCGATTGTGTAGACATGGTTCTCCCGCTCTCCATGGTAATGCCTCCCTATCTATCGATGAACTGTTTCCAAATTTAGTTATAACAAAAATTGTGACTGACGGTCAATAATATTTTGACTAAAAGTCATTTGTCTTGATTCTGAAATAAAGCCAAGTCGATAAGGTTCATCAGGTAATCGGTTTCAATTGGCTTTTTAGAGGAATATATATTTTAAACTGGCGGTCATTAATTTGTTGATCGGCGGGTATGGTTGGCCTACAATGATGGGCGGATTTGATAATGGGGCGGGCGGCTTTCCAACCACATGGTGAGCGCTTGTTCCCTTAATCGTTGCAGACCGCACGATTCGCATGTGCAGATTTGTCTCCATCAATAAAAAATGGATAAAAACCAAAAATTAGGTCACGCTAAACCTGTCGTCCGTTCCGGGCGAATGATACTGATGACGATGGGGAGTGAACGTAAACGTATGTTTCATGGCAGGAATAAGCATGTCTGGATCGTACTAATCTGTGTCGCCTTGTTCTGCTCGACCTCCACGACCGCTTTTGCCTACGGGAAAGGGGCGAAGGGCCCGGACGTTTATGCGGTGCAGGGGATGCTCAAATCGCTGGGCTACTATAGTGGTCCTATTACTGGCTACTACGGCAACCAAACCGCTGCTGGTGTCAAAGCGTTCCAAAGCCGGTATGGACTTCCGGTAACGGGGAATATTGATGACCAAACGCTGCAGTCCATTCTTTGGGCATATGGTAATTTGAAAATACCGAAGAAACCGGCGCCTCCACCGGCACCGTCGGCACCGCCGTCCACACCGCCGCCTGCACCGCCGCCATCCGAGCCGGAGCAGACACCTCAACCTGCACCGGAGGTTCCGCCGACATCTGGCCTCACGGTAGAGGAGCAGCAGATGCTGGATCTGGTGAATAAAGAACGTGCAGCCGTAGGGCTGGCTCCGCTGGCGGCCGATGCCGCGCTGACCAAGACAGCAAGGCTTAAGAGCCAGGACATGGTCGATAATAAATATTTCTCGCATGATTCGCCGACGTATGGCTCCCCTTTCGATATGATGGAGAAGTTCGGCATCACCTATAACGCTGCGGGAGAAAATATCGCTTGCAACCAATCGGTGCAGGCCGCGCATGAGGCGTTAATGAATTCGCCCGGCCACAAAGCGAATATTTTGAGCAAAGATTACACGCACATTGGGATCGGTATTGTGAACGGCGGCCCTTGCGGCAAAATGTTCACGCAGCAGTTCATCGGGAAATAGCTTCAAAGCCTCTGCCTGTTGATAGGGCGGAGGCTTTTTTGTGTTATTCGGATGCGGGGGAGGCTAACGGACATGGCAGCCCTTATATGGGCAAAATGGGCGGCTCCGAACATGCAACGGACACCAGCGCCGTTATTTGCGCATCTGAGCCTGATTTCGCACTGAAATCAGGCAAATAGGCGCAGTGGTGTCCGTTAGCGGGGGAAGCTGCCGATTGTCGCTCAAATAGCGGCCGCTGTGTCCGTTAGGATAGCCGCGGAGTTACTCGCGGGTACCTGGAGCAGGGGAGACTGGTCGGGAAGCGGCTAGCCCAGTCGGATTCGCCCCCGCGCGCGGAGGCTAACGGACATGGCAGCCCTTATATGGGCAAAATGGGCAGCTCCGAACATGCAACGGACACCAGCGCCGTTATTTGCGCATCTGAGCCTGATTTCGCCCCGAAATCGGGCAAATAAGCGCAGTGGTGTCCGTTAGCGGTGGAAGCCGCCGATTGTCGCTCAAATAGCGGCTGCTGTGTCCGTTAGAGCAGCCGGGCTTACCCAGTCGGATTCGCCCCCGTGCGCGGAGGCTAACGGACATGGCAGCCCTTATATGGGCAAAATGGGCAACTCCGAACATGCAACGGACACCAGCGCCGTTATTTGCGCATCTGTGCCTGATTTCGCCCCGAAATCGGGCAAATAAGCGCAGTGGTGTCCGTTAGCGGGGGAAGCCGCCGATTGTCGCTCAAATAGCGGCCGCTGTGTCCGTTAGAGCAGTCGGGGAGTTACTCGCGGGTTCCTGGGGCAGGGGAGGCTGGCCGGGAAGCGGCTTGCCCAGCCGGATTCGCCCCCGCGCGCGGCGGGCTAACGGACATGGCAGCCCTTATATGGGCAAAATGGGCGGCCCCGAACATGCAACGGACACCAGTGCCGTTATTTGCGCATCTGAACCTGATTTCACCCCGAAATCAGGCAAATAAGCGCAGTGGTGTCCGTTAGCGGTGGAAGCCGCCGATTATCGGGCAAATAACGGCTGCTGTGTCCGTTAGAGCAGCCGCGGAGTTACTCGCGGGTACTGGGGTAGGGAGGCTTCGGGAAGCGGCTTGACCAGCCGGGATGCCTTTTAGGCCGACGCGGCCGGCAGTTGGCGAAGCCGCCAAGCTTGCCGTGTATGCGCAAGTGGGAGGCACAGCCATTTGACAATGATAATCATTATCACTTAGAATAGCGATAATGATCATCTCATTTTAACCATGTCAGGATGTGAACCCTATGGTCAAGACACTTGCTTCAGGAGCGCATACCCTCCATTATCTGCGAACGGATGAGCTTCACATCGAGAGTGAAACGACACTTGAATTGGACAGCCAAGCGACTTGCGCGTTCGGGTATGCAATAGATGAAGTCATTCGAGTTACCCTGGAAAATGGGACTCACCGCCGCACCAATAAGATATTGACCGGTGAGCTGTTCTTCGTACCGCCGGACTGCCGCTGCATGATCAAGAACAGCGGCCACCACCGCGCCCGTGTAATCTGGATCCGATTCCAGAAGCTAACTTGCACGCAGCTTGGAGCTTCGGCGGGAGAGCAGGTCTCCGGCGATGATTTTTTGCATCAGGATGAACTGCAGCTGCACAGCTTCCGGATGCCGCACTTTTTCCATTGGGTGCCGGACTTCCTGAGCGATTGCGGCCAGCCGGATACGTCGCTGTATTACCAACTGCAGTCGCACCTCTACAAGATGGCGGCGGCCTTAACGGCTTGTCTGCATCACCCGAAGCAAGTGGAGGGCGATCTGGTCGAGTATGTCGAGCAGGCGAAGCAATATTTAATGGAGCATTACAACCAAGCGATCGATGTGGAGGAGATGGCCCGTCTGTCGGGAGCGAGCCGTAAGTTCTATCAGGCGTTCCGGGGGATCACCGGCCTTAGCCCGCATAAATTCGTGACGACGATTCGCCTGAACCGGTCATTAGGGCTGCTGGGCAGCTCGCCGTCCTCGATTGCCGAGGTTGCGCACGCTGTCGGGTATCCCGACGAGCTGTATTTCAGCCGGCTTTTCAAAAAGCATATGGGGCTGTCCCCTTCGGATTTTATGAAAAAGGCGCAAATTCGTGTTGCGAATCTCAGTGCGATTTTTCATGGGAACCTGTCCATTCTAGGCATTACGCCCAAGATCAGTTTGCACAAGGATTGGCATTTGGAGCCGGATCTCCATCCCTATATCGAACAAATTCGGGATTGCCGGCCGGACTTGATTCTGTGCGGTCCGCTTTCCGATGAGCTGCTCGAAACACTGTCCCACATCGCTCCGGTCACCGTTATTCAGTGGCGCGATTACAGCTGGAAGGAGACGCTGCTGATGATCGGCCGCTTGCTGGGTCTGTCCAGCGTGGCCGAGAGATGGCTGGCCTATTTCGATATGAAGGTGGAGAATGCCCGCGAACATATTCGGGAGCGGCTTGGCGGCAAACCGTTTCTTCTGGTCACCGCGCAAGAGAAGCACTACCGGGTGTATGGATTGACGAGGAAGAAGATGAAGGACTTATTTTATGATGAGCTGCGAATTACTCCGCCCAAGCCTGTCGAGCAGGTATCGTTCCTGGATACATACTCCCTCCATGAAGTAGCTTCAATGGACTGTGACAATGTCATTTTCTTCGTCTCCAACATGTACCCGAGCGAGTACTGCCTTAGCTTGGATTCGACGTGGCGCCGCCTGAAGAAGGCTTATAGTGACAGGCAGCAGCAAATTATATTCATACGCCATCAGGGACTGCTGATGTATAACGCTACGATGCATGACACCTTGATCGATGAGACGGTATACCATTTGTTGTCCAAATCATGACTGAGAGAAAAAATCCATATCGAAAACAGGAAATTCCATTCACGCGACCCTTCAATCGTGCCAAAATAGGTATCGTTGATAACGATTATCATTCTAAGTGCAGTCGTGAAGGCTGGACAGGGGGATACATGGAACTTACACAACTAATCAAAGAACGGCGATCCGTTCACCAATTTGCAGATAGACCGGTATCCGTGGAGCTTGTGACCGAGCTTCTGGATGCAGCCGTTTGGGTGCCGAACCACCGGCTGACGCAGCCGTGGCGCTTCGTAGTTATTCATGGGGAGGGACGCCGCAAGCTGGCGGAGACCGTTCGGAAGTTCAGACAGGAGAGAGAGTCCGACCCGGAGAAAGCAAGGGAAATCGGGGAGAAGATGTGGAACAAGTTCATGTCCGTGCCCATGTTCATCGCCGTCGTTCTGAAGGTGAACGAGGACCCGGCGATTGCCGAAGAGGATTATGCCTCGGCTTCCTGTCTCATTCATAATTTCAGCTTGTTAGCCTGGGAGCAGGGCATCGGTATGGTGTGGGAGACGTACCCGCTGCTGAAGCTGGAGGCGTTCCGGGAAGCTTTCGGCGTACAGGCGGACGAGCGCATCATCGCCAGCTTGCACACCGGCTATCCCGGCAAGATACCTCCGGTACAAGCGCGCATCCCAGCCAGAGACCGATTGACTGTCATGGAATAGGCTGCCTAAGGTCATGAAAATCAGATACTTAGTTCTCGCACTTCTTCTATTATCTACTGTTTCCCTATTTATCGGGGTTAAAGGAATCACGCCGTTGGATTTGTTCCATTTAACGGAGGATCAAGCCCATATCCTGCTGGTGAGCCGCATCCCGCGCCTCATCTCCATCCTTATCGCCGGGATCAGCATGAGCGTCATCGGACTGCTTATGCAGCAGCTTAGCCGCAATAAATTCGTATCGCCGACAACGGCGGGGACGATGGACTGTGCGAGGCTGGGGATCCTGGTGTCGATGATCCTGTTTGCGGATGCGACGCCGCTGCAGAAAATCGCCGTCGCCTTCGTCTTTACGCTCGCCGGCACTTATGTCTTCATGAAAATCTTGGACCGCATCCGCTTCAAAGATACGATCTTCATTCCGCTGGTCGGCTTAATGTACGGAAGCATCATTACTTCGATTTCCACTTTTTTCGCCTACAAGTTCGATCTGATTCAAAATATTTCGTCCTGGCTGCAGGGCAACTTCGCGACCGTCATGAAGGGACGATACGAGCTGCTTTACATCAGCATCCCGATGTTAATTATCGCCTATGTGTATGCGAACCGGTTTACGATTGCGGGGATGGGGGAGGATTTCGCTACGAATCTGGGGCTGAATTACCGGCAGGTCGTCAATATCGGATTGACGATCGTTGCGGTGGTCGCTTCGGTGAATATTTTGAGCGTCGGCATCATCCCGTTCCTGGGGTTGGTCGTTCCGAACATCGTATCCATCTATCAAGGGGACAATTTGAAGAAGATCGCGCCGCATACAGCGCTCCTTGGTGCTGTGTTCGTTCTGTTTTGCGACATTCTGGGACGTGTGATCATCTATCCTTACGAGATTCCGATCGGCTTAACCGTAGGCATCATCGGGAGCGGGCTATTCTTATTTCTGCTGTTGAGGAGACAAGCTTATGACGATTAGATGGAAGCTCAGTCTGCTCGCGCTCGCTGCCTTGACGGTCATTGCCGCCTTCCTTACGCTGCATGCGGGTGCCAACTGGGATTATGTGCTTCCCAGACGAAGCATTAAAGTCGTCAGCCTCATGCTGACGGGCGCAGCGATTGCTTACTCCACCATTTTATTTCAGACGATAACGAACAACCGGATTCTGACTCCGAGCATTATCGGTCTGGACGCTTTGTACATGCTCATTCAGACGACGGTCATTTTCTTGCTGGGATCGAAGAGCGTGCTGTCCGCCAATGGGAATGTCAATTTCGCCATCAGCGTCGGATTGATGTCGCTGTTTGCTCTGCTCCTGTTCAAGTTCCTGTTCCGGAGCGAGAAGAGACATCTGTACTTCCTGCTGCTATTCGGCATTATTCTCGGGACCTTCTTCGGCAGCTTCACGACGTTCATGGAGGTGCTGATCGATCCGAATGAATTCGCCATCCTGCAGAGCCGGTCTTTCGCCAGCTTCAACACGGTTAACAGCAAGCTGCTGGTGATTTCGGTTCTGCTAAGTGCCACAGCCACCTTATACAGCCTGAGATTCGTGAAATATCTGGATGTCCTGTCGCTCGGCAGGGATCAGGCTGTTAACCTTGGAGTGCCCTTTGAATATGTGGTGAAAAGGCTGCTGATCATCATTGCGATGCTCGTTTCTATCGCCACGGCACTGGTCGGTCCGGTCACCTTCCTGGGCTTGCTCGTGGCGAATCTCTCTTACCAGTTCATGAAGACATACCGGCACAGGTATTTGATTCCCGGCGCTATCCTGCTCTCCATCTTCTTGTTAGTAGGCGGACAGTTGATTGTGGAACGCATCTTCAGCTTCTCCACACCGCTTGCCGTTATCATCAATTTCATCGGGGGCGTGTACTTCTTATACCTGCTGCTAAGGGAGAATAAATCATGATTGAAATTAGCAATGTGTCCAAATCCTATGGTACCAACACCGTTCTTGAGCAGGTTTCCCTGCGTATCGCCAAAGGCAAGGTTACTTCGTTGATCGGGCCTAACGGCGCAGGGAAGAGCACTCTCATCTCGATCCTATCCCGGCTCATTGCGAAGGATAGCGGCGAAGTGTTCATTGACGGCGAAGAAATCGGCAAAGTCAAGAGCCAGGAGCTGGCTAAGCGAATCGCCATTCTGAAGCAATCCAATCAGATCAATGTCCGGTTGACCGTGCGCGATTTGGTGAGCTTCGGGCGATTCCCTTACTCTCAAGGCAAGCTAACGAAAGCGGACTGGCAGTTCGTGGATGAGGCGATCCGGTACATGGAGCTTGAGGACATGCAGCACAAATATCTCGATCAGCTGAGCGGAGGGCAGAACCAACGGGCGTTCATCGCTATGGTCATTGCCCAAAATACGGACTACATCCTGCTCGACGAACCGCTGAACAATTTGGACATGAAGCATTCCGTGCAGATTATGAAGGTACTGCGCAGACTTGCGGATGAGCTTGGCAAGACGGTCATCATCGTGATTCATGATATCAATTTTGCCTCGTGCTATTCGGACCGGATCGTTGCCTTTAAGCAAGGCAGATTGGTGAAGGAAGGAACGACGGATGAATTGATCGATTCCGCCGTCCTTCATGCTGTGTATGACATGGACATTCCGATTCAAGAAATGAACGGCAATAAAATTTGTTTATATTTTAAATGAAATGAAAGAGGTGCTCAACGATGAGAAAAATACTTGTATTACTTACGGCGGCGATGATCGCCCTATTTGCAGCGGCATGCGGGGCCGGCAGCGGAGCCGGTACGGAAACGGCCAAGACCGCGGCAGCGACCCCGCAACCGGCGGCGACAGCAGCGGCAACAGCAGCAACAGCAGCAACAGCATCAGCTTCACCTGCGGTACCTGCGGAAATTACCGTGAAGCACAAGCTGGGGGAAACGAAAGTGAAAACGAACCCGAAGAAAGTGTTCGTCTTCGATTACGGCGTTCTGGATTCACTAGACCGTCTTGGTGTAGAAGTAGTCGGCCTTCCGCAAACGAATATTCCATCGTATTTGGATAAATTCAAAGATGCCAAATATGTGAACGCGGGCACGCTGTTTGAGCCGGACTTTGAGAAAATCAATGCGAGCAAGGCGGATCTGATTATCATCTCCGGTCGTTCCGAGAAAGCCTACGCTGAACTTAGTAAAATTGCCCCGACCATCTACATGGGCGTAGATACGACCAAATATATGGAGTCGTTCAAAGAGAATGCCTTAACATTAGGCAAAATCTTTGGCAAAGAAGCGCAAGCGGCAGCCGAAGTCGCCAAGATCGAAGAGGCTTCGAAACAATTGCAAGCGAAAGCATCCGCATCCGGGAAAAACGCACTGATCGTCCTTGTACAGGATACATCGCTGAGCGCTTTCGGCGCCGGTTCAAGATTCGGTATCATTCATGACGTATTTGGCTTTAAACCGGCAGACAGCAGCATTCAAGTCACTACGCATGGCCAGAACATCTCCAACGAGTTCATTCTGGAGAAAAATCCCGATTACTTGTTCGTGGTCGATCGGGGGAAGGTTGTAGACGGTAAATCGTCAGGCAAACAAACGATTGAGAACGAGATTGTCAAGAAGACGAACGCCTTCAAGAACGGCAACATCGTTTATCTGGATCCGAACTTCTGGTACCTTTCCGGCGGCGGCTTGATTTCCGTTGAAGGCATGGTCAAGCAAGTTGCTGAAGCTGTAAAATAGGATAAGAAAAAGGCTGCGCGAACATCCGTTTGGATGTCCGGCAGCCTTTTTGGGCTCTTATACGATCCGGGTGGCGCGCAGCCATTGTGCGAATTCCGCTGCCGCAATCGGCCGCGAGATGAGGAAGCCCTGGATGCTGTCGCAGTTGATTTCGGCCAGGAAGTTGTACTGCTCCTGCGTTTCCACGCCTTCCGCAAGTACGCTCAGGTTCAGGCTGCGCGACAGGGAGATGATACTTTTGGCGATTTGTCCCCCCTGCGGCGATTTGTCGCCGATGAACGACTTGTCAATTTTGATTTGATGAATCGGCAGTTTGTTGAGCAGAGACAGAGACGAGTACCCGGTACCGAAGTCGTCCAGCGCAATGGATATGCCTAGCGCGCTTAGCTGCTGCAGCACGGCGATGGCTTTCTCTTCGTTCTGCACCGCGACGCTTTCTGTAATTTCCAGGCACAGACGGCTCGGATCCAGTCCGGTTTCCTCCAAGACGGATTGAACTTGGTCTCCGAAACAATGTTGATGAAATTGCAGCGCGGAGATGTTGACCGCCACCTTCAGGGGAGGGAGACCTTCGTCCTGCCAACGTTTGCTCTGCAGGCAAGCGTTCCTCAGCACCCAGTCGCCTAGCGGAACGATCAATCCGCATTCTTCGGCGAACGGGATGAAGTGCTGCGGAGGAATCATCCCTTTGTCAGGTGAATGCCATCTGACGAGCGCTTCCACGCCGCAGACTTGCCCGCTTGCCAGATCGATCTGCGGCTGGTAATAGAGAACGAGCTCGTCCAGCTCGATCGCTTTACGCAGATTGCGCTCCATCGTGAGCCGCTCATCGGCTTTATGGCTCATGGAGGCTTGATGCGCCTCCAATTGGTTGCGGCCTTGCTCTTTGGCCTTATACATCGAGATATCCGCGCTTTTAATGAGGGAATGCACATCCTCGCCGTCATCCGGATAGAAGGAGATGCCGATGCTGGCCGTAATGCTCAGCTCCAGCCCTTCTTCTTGGAAGGAGGCTTTCTGGAAACGGCCGATCAGATGGCTGGCGATGCTCACTCCGGCTTCCTTGCATGGAAGATTCGGGAGCAGAATGAGAAACTCATCTCCGCCGATTCGAGCGACAGTGCTTCCTTCATGGAAGGGTTCATTCAGCAGGCCTGCCACATATTGAAGCAGCCGGTCTCCGACCTGATGACCCAGGGAGTCATTGACAATTTTGAACCGGTCCAAGTCAATCAGCATAACGGCGAGCAGCTGCCCGGTACTTTGGGCTTGCAGCAGCTCCTCGTTGACCCGTTCGTGGAACAAGTTCCGGTTCGGCAGTCCTGTCAGCGCATCGTGATAAGCTAGAAAGGAGATTTTCTGTTCGGCTTCCTTTTGCTCAGAGATGTCCCGAAGAATGAGGAACTGCAGCGTTTCGTCATCGACATCCAAGTACTGCGTATCCACCACGAAGGTGAGAGACTTGTTGCCCAGATAAGATGTTTTGGTAATCTCGTGGTTGCTCAAAGGCTGTTTTGCTTCAAACAGCCTGCGATGCGTTTCCAGCAAATGCGCATGCATGTCTTTGGGATACGTATCCAAGAAAGAGTAGGAGCGCTTCCCGTGGTTCTTCTCTACCGGAGGCAGCATGCTCCTGCCGGCGGCATTGATTTCCACGATGTTGGCATCCTGGTCGAGTAGCGCTACGCCGAATGGAGCCAGTTCGAAGAGCAGCTCGTATTTCCGCGAATCATTGGGCAGCATGTCATACTTTTTGATGATCCTGCGCACGGCATAAATATAGAAAATGACGGCGTGGATGGAGATTTCCGGCAAGGCCAGATACGCATCCGAGACATTGCCGACAATATACAGGCTGAACGCCCACAACAGCGTAATGAAGCTGCACACCATGAGAATCAAGTATTTGTGATTCCCGCTGCCGTTATGCCGGCGGATGATATGGACCAGCAGCAGAATCTCTGTAAGACAATAGAAGAAAACAAAAGCGATCAAGCCGGGAAATAACGGCCCAACGGCGGGCTTCACCCACTCATTGTTCACGACGTAGCCGTCGATAACGAGCGGCGTGAACATGGTCAGCGGCGCGAACAGGCAGAAGGGCAAGCAGTAGACGATCAGCCGCACGGCTTTCGGTATCCTCTGGGCAAACTTGGTCAAATGGAAATAGAACATCATCCCGATGCCGGTGGATGCCAGGATGAGAGGGAGAAAGACGAACTGATAAAAAAGCGGGGCATAGGCCAGCGGGAACAAGTTCAGCATACATTGCACGATGCACATGACGGCGAAGCAAGCAACGAACAACGCCGCGGAGCGGTTGATAATGCTTTTGGGATTGCGAAGACCGATCTCAACGGACGAATAGAAGAAATAGAAGGCCGGAAGAAGATAAATAACGGATGTAAGGACTAGATGACGGGTCGACATGATGCGATTCACTTCCTGACGAAAATCTGATAGTCGACCACTTCGCTGCCAGATGAAGGTGTTCCTTCCTAAAAGATGACAGTCACCAGGCGGACACAGAAAAGCCCCCAAGCAGTCGATGCTGCCTGAAGGGCTGTATGAAACAATCAAGTGGCGGATACGGTCTTAATGGCTTCCGTCCATTCCGTATAGGTCTGAAGAGCTGTTCCTTGTTCGATCGCGTGCCTTGCCATGTAAATGCCTTGCTCGATGGAGCCGGCTTTTTGGGAAATCCACAAACGAACCGCGCTGTTGAGCAGCACCATATTCAAGTAAGGCAGCTCGGCTTCCCCGCGCAATACGGCTAGTGCAGTGTCGCCTTGAAGCTTGGCCGTCCATTCCACTTCAGGCACTTCGACCATCAATTCATAAATCTCCGGATCGACTATGAACAGTTCGCTGTTACCGTCTTGTATGACGAAGGTCCGCGTGCGTTTCTCGACGGACAAATCTTCCGAGCCTTCCATGCCCTGCACGACGATGCCGCGCGTAACGCCAAGATCGATCAGCAGGTTCGTCACTTTCTCGAACACCGTGCCGTGGAACACGCCGACCGCCATGTATGGTGCTTCGGTGAAGCGCAGCAGCTTCTCGGCGGTGTTGAACACCGTCCGCAGGCCGAGCTCTTTGCGCAGCTCGCGCAATTCGCCTAGCGGCGGGCACCAGCTTTCCGTCGGGGCGAACAGGAAACCGGTTCGGGCTGCAGCGGAAATGAGCGCTTCCCGCGATGTTGTCAGTACGGGGACGCCGAGCGCGTCCAGCACGTCCGTCAGCGTGATGCCCCATTTGGGCGGCATGCTGGGCGTGCCGTGCAGCGTAGCGGGCAGCCCGCAGGCGGCAAGCACGAACGCAGTAGGCAAGGTTGCGATGAACGTGCGGCCGCGACCATCATAGGGTCCGGCGCAATCCATACTGCCGGGGATCGGGTACGTGGCCGAGCGTTTGCTAAGAGCGTGGATGAACGCTTTAATTTCATCGGGCGACTCCATTTTGATCCGCTCGGCAACGAGGAAAGCCCCCATCTGAGCTTGTGTCGCGCCGCCTGTCAGCATGAGTTCTGCAGCTTGGGAAGCCTCTTCGTACGTAAGATCTCTGGCTCCGCGTTTCCCGCGGCCCACTTCTTTGAGTAAAGATATCATCGTTTCCGGCCTCCTTGATTCTGATCTTGTAGTATTTGGTACACCTTGACGATGGAGGTAGCGACATCTACCATACGCTTACGTTCATTCATAGCTTGTTTACGCAAAAAGTCGTACGCTTCCGCTTCGGAAATGCCTTTAATCTCGCATAAGATCCGCTTGGCCTGATCGACCCATTTGCGCTCCTCCAGCTTGGAGAGGAGTTGTTCTCGTTCTTGCTGCCACTCTGTACGTTGGAAATAATGGTTCACGCCAAGAAGCAATGCGCAATGAATTTCGAGAGAGCTCATGGTGGAACCGATTAAACCGTCTATACCTGCATCCATTCTGCATTCATTAGAAGGAAATGTGTGAGCATCGCACCACCAGAAGAGAGGAAGGCTGCGCTGCGCCAGGATACGCGTACGCCAGGCTTCCACTTGATTCGGGCCTACACTTAATAATACAGCATCGACCTTCGGAATGATAAAGGAAACTTCCTTTATTGTGGATGCTGTATAGACGCGAAAGCCCAAATCTTTCAGCACTTCGTCAGGTGAGGATACACGGACACGGTCAGGATCGTTCTGCTGGATTGTAGACGCCGAGGAGGTAGCTGAGCGAGTTCGTTTCAACTCGTCGATCAGTATAAATGATTGCAACATTTGATTACCTCCATCGTTGTAAACATTATGAATCATGGCAACTTCATGTTAGGTTTATTCGTTGATTTGAATGATTGCACGGCATAACTATAGCATATGTATTCCTTTTTTGTCGATATAATAGAACAAATCTCACACAATAAAAATTTTGTGTTATGTTTATTGACATATCCCGAGAAGTCATACTATAATCAAGTTAGAAATCGGCACAATGATGTGCCACTTCCTCAGGCAATGGCGCCTATCCCCTTACAAATACGTAACCGGATAGGCGATTTATGTTTATTTCACGAAATATAATCTAACATGCCGTTCACGAAGATGTGGCGGCAGTGGCAAAGAGGCCGACGAACGTTCCGCGCTATGGCGGGGTCATGTTCGTCGGCCTTTTCTGTCCATCGGCAGTTCTTCTGGAAGATTAGGGTAGGAAAAAAAGAAGGCGCAAAGCCTCACAAAAGGAGAGAAGCACATGGTTGATCGGAAGAGTTTCTTGCAAGTGGGTCACAAAGGGTCTTTGTTCAGTTCATTCTTGTATTTTGACATGAGCTTCATGGTCTGGGTGCTTCTCGGTCCGCTGGCGGTTATTCTCGCTAACGATTTCCAATTGGATGCGGCGGAGAAAGCCAATCTCGTTGCGCTGCCTACTCTGGGGGGAGCGGTGCTCCGGCTGGTGCTCGGCGTCTTGACCGACAAAATCGGGCCGAAGCTTACCGGGCAGATCGGCTTGTCGCTGACGCTGGTCCCGCTGTTCTGGGGATGGCAGTTCGCTGACTCCATGGGCGATATGTATTTCGTCGCGCTGATGCTCGGCATCGCCGGAGCCAGCTTCGCGGCTGCACTGCCGCTGGCCAGCTCCTGGTATCCGCCGCAATATCAAGGTCTGGCGATGGGGATCGCCGGGGCGGGAAATAGCGGTACGATCTTCGCGACGCTGTTCGCTAACCGGATCGCACAGCATTACGGCGACTGGCACGTTGTTTTCGGTATCGCTATGATTCCGATTGTCATAACGCTCGTTATCTTCAGCCTCTTGGCCAAAGACAGTCCGAATAAACCGGCACCCAAAACGCTCGCTGAGTACGGTAAGGTGCTGAAGCAAAGAGATTCCTGGTTGTTCTGCATTTTATACAGCGTAACGTTCGGCGGTTTCGTCGGCATGTCCACATACTTGACCATTTTCTTCAACACGCAATATGGACTTTCCCCGGTTCGCGCGGCGGATTTCACAACGCTATGCGTGATCGGCGGCAGCTTCTTCCGTCCGGTCGGCGGCTGGCTGGCCGATAAGCTCGGCGGTATCCGCATGCTGATGGTCCTTTATGGTGTCGTCGCCATCATGATGGCAGGCATCTCGACATTGCCGGCGCTGCCCATCACCACTGTATTGCTCTTCATCGCCATGATGTCTTTCGGGATGGGGAACGGTTCGGTCTTCCAGCTCGTGCCTCAGCGCTTCAAGACGGAAATCGGCGTTATGACGGGGATTGTCGGTGCCGCAGGAGGTATAGGCGGCTACTTCCTGCCTAAGATTCTAGGAAATGTGAAATTAGCGACAGGTTCGTTCACACCGGGTTTCCTTATTCTCAGCGCTATCGCCGTATTCTGCATCATTATGATTGCGGTTGTTCAAGGGCAATGGAAACGCAGCTGGATTGGCGAAGGCGGCAAAGTTAAAGTCGCTCCTTCAAGCATTGACAGCGTGCATGCTTAAAGATTAGGATGCGCTGCCGGTCTTGGAACGTGTTCATCCTCAAGACCGGCAGCACCATGTAAAAGTTTTTGCTCATGCAGCCTGGCCGACCACACAGGCTGTATGGGCAAAGACGTTTACGACTTACCGTCTTTGGTAGTTCTATTTAGAACTACTCAAGCTCCATATCCCAAATCTGCCATTTGGGAGTCATCGCGAGAGCGCTGCTCCCAAGTGGACCTTTTTTAATGGATATGGCTGACCAAACATTGGGATATAGAGAGACATAATAGAGAGGAAGATGAGTCATGGCTCAAAAGGAAAAGTTAGTTTTAGTCGGTAATGGAATGGCGGGTGTTAATGCGGTTGAACATTTGCTCAAACTTGCACCCGATAAGTACGAGGTGACGATTTTCGGGAGCGAGCCTCATCCGAACTATAACCGGATCTTGTTATCCTACGTGCTGGCGGGGGATTCCAAAGTTGAGGATATCGTTATACATCCATACGAGTGGTATGCAGCCAATCATATTACCTTATATACAAATCAAACGGTAACGGAAATTAACACAACGGCCCAAACGGTAACAAGCGATAAAGGCGTAACGGTTGCCTACGATAAATTGATTTTGGCGACAGGGTCCAACCCTTTCATGATCCCGCTGCCCGGTGCGGACAAAGAAGGCGTGATGGCCTACCGGACGATTCGTGATTGTGAAATCATGATTGAATCCGCCAAGAAATTCAAGAAAGCGATCGTCATCGGCGGCGGCCTGTTGGGTCTGGAAGCGGCCAGAGGCTTCCTCAACTTGGGGATGAAGGTGGATGTCGTGCATATCGTCGACACCATCATGGAGCGGCAATTGGACCGTACCGCTTCCAAGATGCTGCAAGCGGCGCTGGAAGAGCAAGGCATCAACTTCCTGCTGGAGAAGCAATCCGCCGAAATCGTCGGCGACAAGCGGGTGACCGGCTTGAAGTTCAAAGACGGTACGGTGGCCGAAGCGGATTTGATCGTGATGGCCGTAGGAATTCGTCCGAATGTGGCGCTGGCGAAGGAATCCGGCATTGAGTGTAATCCGGGCATCATCGTGAACGATTATATGGAGACGAACGTTCCAAACGTGTACGCCGTCGGGGAATGTGCGATGCACCGCGGTGTAGCCTACGGGCTTGTAGCGCCGCTTTACGAGCAGGGCGCCGTGCTGGCGAAGCATTTGGCCGGCGTGGAGACGGGGCCGTACGAAGGTTCCGTTCTGTATACGAAGCTGAAAGTATCGGGGGTTGACGTATTCTCCGGAGGTCAATTCGTAGACGGGGAAGGCACGAAAGCGATTCGTATTCATGACGAGTTCACGGGCGTGTACAAGAAGGTCGTCATTAAGGATAACAAAATTATCGGCGCGGTGCTTTTCGGCGATACGGCAGACGGCACGCGGCTTATGCAAATGATTAGAGAAGAAACGGATGTCAGCGGTATGGCCAAGACATCGATTCTGACGGATTCGGCCTCAGGCGGCGGCGCCGCTTCCGGCGTAGCGGAGATGAAGGACGATGCGATCATTTGCGGATGTAACGGCGTTACCAAAGGAACGATCTGCTCCGCAATCAAAGAGCAGGGCTTAACCACTGTCGAAGAGGTGAAAAACTGCACGACGGCATCCCGTTCTTGCGGCGGCTGTAAACCGCTCGTCAGCGATTTGTTAGCTTTCACGTTAGGCTCCGCTTACGACAAAAATGCGGCCAAAGAATCGATCTGCTCCTGTACGGACCATACACGGGATGAAGTCGTCGAGGCGATCCGCACGAAAGGCTTGTCGCACGTGCGTGAAGTGATGAGCGTCCTCGGCTGGAAGAACGAAGAAGGCTGTTCCAAGTGCCGCCCGGCGCTCAACTACTACTTGGGCATGGTCAGTCCGGAAACGTACAAAGACGACAGCACATCGCGTTTCGTGAACGAGCGGATGCACGCGAATATTCAGAAGGACGGCACCTATTCCGTCGTTCCGCGAATCTATGGCGGCGTCACGAATCCGACCGAATTGAAGCGGATCGCCGAAGTGGCTGAGAAATTCAATGTTCCGACAGTGAAGTTCACAGGCGGACAGCGCCTTGACCTCCTCGGTGTGAAGAAGGAAGACCTCACCGCGATGTGGGAAGCGCTCGACATGCCGTCTGGCTATGCATACGGCAAAGCGCTGCGTACCGTCAAAACGTGCGTCGGCGAAACGTTCTGCCGGTTCGGCACGGGCGATTCCATGGCGGTGGGCATTGAGCTGGAGAAGCGATTCGAGCGCTTGAACACGCCGGCCAAGGTGAAGCTGGCCGTGTCGGGTTGCCCGCGGAATTGTGCGGAATCGGGCATCAAGGATCTCGGGGTCGTCTCCGTGGACGGCGGCTGGGAGCTGTATGCCGGTGGTAACGGCGGCGTGAAGGTGCGTGTCGGCGACCTCCTGACGACTGTGAAAACCGAGCAAGAAATTATTGAGTATACCGAAGCGTACCTGCAATACTACCGCGAAACCGGCAAATACGGCGAGCGCACGAGCGAGTGGGTACACCGCCTGGGTATTGAACATATTCGCGATGTCGTAAACAACGAAGAAGAACGCAAGGCATTATGCGAAAGAATGGATCTGGCGCTTTCCGTAACGAAGGATCCTTGGAAGCAGGCTATCGAAAGCAAAAAAATTCAACGTGACCTATACGAAGTCGTAGAGCTTTCCTAATAAATCACTCAGGAGGAGAAGACCATGAAAACACAAGAAGAGCAAATGATCTGGGTTGAGGCCGTATCTTACGAGGATTTAGCGGTGAATACAGGCAAAACGATCCGGTATCAAGGGGAAGAGGTAGCTCTCTTCAAAATGAAAAGCGGTAAAATTCAAGCGATTCAAAACCGCTGCCCGCATAAGGAAGGGGTGCTTGCGGAAGGGATCGTCTGCGACGATCATGTGTTCTGCCCGATGCATGACCGCAAAATCCATCTTCCATCGGGTCTTGTCCAGGCACCGGACACGGGCTGCGTGCAAACGTATTCGACCAAAATTCATGAGGGCTATATTTATATCGGATTTCCTGCGGAGAAAGAATTGGCCAGTTAATTAAATAGATAAGATGGGGTGGGGAGCAATGAAGTCAATGAAGTCACCGTTATTGACCGTTCCGACAGATCAACCCTCCTCCCATTGCTGCTTTTGCAGTATGCAGTGCGGACTGGAGATCATACCGAGCGAGAAAACGTCCGGTCTCGTTACCAAGCCTAGTCCGAATTTCCCGGTTGCGACCGGCCGCCTCTGCCAAAAAGGGCTGAATGCGCTGGATCACGTCTTTCATGCCGGCCGCATTACAGAGCCTCTCCGGCAAGCCTCGAGCGGTGCGGAGCGGTGGCAAGCCACGACATGGGAAGACGCCTATGCGGACATCGCCGGCCGCATCATGAGCCTCCAGGCCGAGCATGGCGCCGATACCGTCGGCGTCTACGGCGGCGGCTCCTTAACCAACGAGGTGTGTTACCTGCTGGGTAAATTTACGCGGGTAGCGCTGAAGAGCAGATATATCGACTACAATGGGCGTTACTGCATGTCTTCCGCAGCGGCGGCGTCCAATCAGGCTTTCGGGATTGACCGCGGGATGACGATGCCCTTAACTGAAATTCCGAATGCCAAATATATTATTCTTGCCGGCACGAACATCGCCGAATGCCAGCCGACCATGATGCCTTACTTGCTGGAAGCCAAGAAGAAAGGCGCCATCATCGTCACGATCGATCCGCGCAACACGATGACCTCGAAGGTTTCCGACATTCATGTCCGGCTGCAGCCCGGCTTCGACTCCGTACTTATCAATGGCCTGCTGCACGTCATGGTGGAGGAAAAGCTTGTGGACGAACGCTTCATTCGCGAGCGCACGTCGGGCTTCGAGCATCTGCGGGAAGCGGTCAAGGCTTACACGCCGGCCAGAGTGGAAGAGCTGACGGGCGTTCTGGAAGCTGTCGTACGCACTATCGCCCGCGGCTTTGCCAAGGCGGAGACGGGGATCGTGCTGACGGCGAGAGGGCTTGAGCAGCAATCCAACGGTGTGGAAAATACGCTGAATTATATTAATTTATCGCTGGTCACCGGCAAAATAGGGCGCACCGGCTGCGGCTATGGGGCCGTTACCGGCCAAGCGAACGGTCAAGGCGGACGCGAGCACGGGCAAAAGGCGGATCAGCTGCCGGGCTACCGGCTGATCGAAGATCCGGCAGCCCGGGCGCACGTCGCCAACGTATGGGGCATCGACCCGGACGAACTGCCGGGCAAAGGCGTTTCCGCTTACGAGCTGCTGCAGAAGGTGGATCAAGGCGAGATCAAAGCGCTGATCGTGCTCGGCTCCAATCCGCTCGTCTCTAGTCCGAATAACCGGATGGTGGAGCGGGCGCTCCAGAAGCTGGAGCTGCTCGTCGTCATCGATATGTTCGAAACGGAAACGGCCCGCTACGCGCATTATCTGCTCCCGGGTTCGTCTTTCGCAGAAGCGGAAGGGACGATGACGAATCTGGAGGGGCGCGTCTTCCATCGCCGCAAGGCGGTGGAGCTGCCGGGCAATTGCAGGCTTGATTACCGCATCATTTCCGAGCTGGCGGAAGCGCTGGGACGCGGAGCCTATTTCCAATATGCAAGCATTGAAGAAGTGTTCAACGAGCTCGCTGCCGCGACTGCCGGCGGGAAAGCCGATTACAGCGGCATCACGTACCGAAGACTGCAGGAGGAGAAAGGCCTCTTCTGGCCTTGCCCATCCCCCGATCATCCGGGAACACCGCATTTATTCGCCGATCGATTCCATCATCCCGACGGCAGAGCCAAACTCTTCGGCATTCAGCCGAAAATGCCGGCCGAGCCGATCGACAGCGATTATCCGTTCATCCTGACAACGGGCCGCTTGGCCAACCATTACTTGAGCGGCGTACAGACACGCCGCACGGAAGCTCTGCACAAGAAAGCTCCCGTCCCTGTCGCTGAGGTGCATCCTTGGCTGGCGAAGCGGATCGGGCTTGGCATGGATAACAAAATCCGCATTACAAGCCGCCGGGGCTCACTCGTTGTCGAAGTCAAAGTGACGGAAGGCATTCAACCGCGCACGGTATTCGTCCCGTTCCATTGGGGCGACGAGCATTCGATCAATGTATTGACGAATGATGCGCTCGATCCGACGAGCCGGATGCCGGAATTTAAAATATGTGCCGTACAAGTGGAACGTGCATAGACCGTACTCAGCTTAGTTGGCTTGGCCAAAGCACTAAGCTGGTGCGGTCTTTTTCTGCGCCGAGAAGCTTTAATGCTGCCTGCTCGGGCGCTTCGGTGATGGGGACGCCGTTCCATGCGTCGACCACGATTTTGCGCAGCTGATGCTGCTTGAGCAGCTGCCGGAACATCAGCTTCAGCTCCTGTGCGGTAGCGGCATCGTCCTGAGGCTGGTCCGAGCCTGATGCCAGCCGGTAGACACGTTTGCCGTTATTTTCGATCCAATACAGCCACTCGCTGCCCCTAAGGGCCAAGTAGTTGCCGCTCTTGCGCGAGAAGGCGATACCGGATAGCTCCGGCCATGGGACCAGCAAGCCGAAGGGGTTAGCCGGATCGACGGCGCTTACGAGCGTGAAGGCGGGAGGGCGGTCGGGCACCGGTTCGGCCTTCTGCTGCAGCTGGCGGATGAATGTTTTAGAGGCGAACTGCAGAGCGTGCAGGTCGGCGATAAACAGCCCCCGGACGACAAGTCCCCATTCCTCCAGCTGGCGCAGTGCCGTATGAATCGCTTCCCACGGATACGGACAAAGCGTGGAAACGAGCTCTTTGGTCACCAAGCCGAAACGCTCCAGCAGGTGGTGCGTCCACTGCATGGCGGACGACTGGCGGTCGAAAGCCGGGTTATGCCAGGTGCTGAGGGCATACCACCGGCCTAGGCCGGACTGGAACTTATCCCCCTTCTTCGAGGGGGACGGTCCGGTTGCGTGCAGCCGAAGCGGCGCGAACTGATCGTTGGCGGCATGACCGTCCCAGACGAGCTGAAGAAGCTCTTCCAACAGGACGGACGGAGTTTGGCCGGTTTCCAGACCGAGCTTGCTCAGGAAGACGGCGCCCTTATTCTGCAGGAGGCCGAGCAGCTCCGGGCGGGATGGCGGCCTATGCTGCATGGCGGCGAGCCAAGGCTCATAGAGCGCTGAGCTTTCCGTCAGGAAGAAGGCGATGCGCCCTTCTTTCTCATCGGGGTCCTTGCGCCCGATCCATAGGATTTCACCGGAGGAACATAAAGTGTCGAGATCCTGCTTGCGGTAGCTTATCTGTCTGGCGGGAAATAGCACGGATTCCCAAAGTGAGACCGGAAGGAACAGTCCTTGCAGATCGGCAATGATGTCCCGAAGCGCTTCCATGCCCGGAGTTTCTACGCGGTCTGTCAGCTTTCGCATAAGCGGCATACGTGTCAGCATGGCGAGCGGGGAGATAGCCGAGCTATCCCGTCTGAGAATCTGCAGCGACTGGCGCACCAGGCGCGAGGCGACTTTGGAGCTTGTCCACAGCTCTTCCGTGTCCGGATCGGCGAAAGGTGCGGCTTCAATGGCCCGGGCTTGGACCGCTTCCGCTATCCATGCATCAACAGAATCAGTATCCAGTCCATAGCGGACCTGAAGCTCCATCGCGGTGAAAGACATTCTTCCGTCGGCATATCTTTGGAAGATGAACGTTCTGGCAAGAGGATCTTGGGCCAAGTCTTTGTAAAACTCCTCTTCATCCCGGCATATATACCGGATTACGCCGGCTGTAGAGACAGCTGCAGTTCGGCCCTGCGCCGTCAACTCACGCATCCACACCTCGATTTGCCCCTCCGCCAACGCTCCCGCCTTAGCAAGCTCGGAAGCCGATGCATCGCCTCTCTCTTTCAAATAACGGTAGACTTCCTGCGAGGAAGCCCACGGTTCATCTGCGCTCGTGAGCTTGCTTGCTTCTTGGGCTGCGACTTCGGGATCGATGGCATTGCGCACGGTTGCCTCTCCGAAAATATCGGCCGCCATCTGCCTGCTGAAGCCCAATAACTCCACTTGCAGATCCTGTGATAAGGCATCGGATTCATATATTTTCTGCGCTACATAATCGGCTTGGAACTGTGCCGCCAGCGGTGAAGGGAAGTGATTGCGGTGAAGAGCGAATTCGATGCCGCCTGCTTCGATGTCGTGCAGAATCGTGCGCAGATGCTCGAGATCGACCTGCTCTTCCAGACATTCGCGCATCGCCTCCTGAAAAAGCGGAAACCGCTCTTTGAAAGGCAGCGCTTCCTTCATCAGTTCCTGCCCGCGCAACCGCTTCAGCCAAGCCGGCATCCGGGTAAAGCTGCGGGATAGCAGCAGGGACGTCTCAGCGAGCCGCTGAAATGCTGCGCCGAACATGCCGGATTCCGCGACCGCCCCGATTATGTGAGGCTCCGCCTCCTCATAAGTGAGCGACATGACGGACTGGATGACCGCTTCCTGAAAGCTCGGGAAGATCAGCTCGATACCGTTGTCTTTGGCATTCGTATATAGGGCTTGGTGGCCTTCACGCTCGAGCTGTTTCTCCAGCGCCATGAGCCAAGTGCGGTTCACTTTGCGCCCGAACAGGCTGTGCAGCACATAGTGGGTCTGATTCTGCTCATCGGCGAACGATTCGATGACGACGGTCGTATCGCTCGGAACCGTATTCACCGCGATTTGATTGCGGATGAGGCTGATCAAGGCGCGGCTGGCTTCCGTATCGAAAGCGTAGCTTTCCATCAGCCATGCTTGCACGTCAAGGTCCCCTTCGGTGTGTGATTGCGCATGCAACCGGTCACGAAGCTCGCGCCACAGCTGCCCCGTCTGAACGCCTAGCTGGAACGATTTCCCACCGGTTTCCCCGCGCCAGAAAGGGATTTCGCTGTACCGGTTCTCGGCTTCCTGGACATAGATCCGCTCAGGCCGTTTGCGCACGATGCGCCATGAAGCCGTTCCAAGCTGGAATACGTCGCCGACCGACGATTCGTGAATGAATTCTTCATCCAGCTCGCCTAGATGAAGTCCGGTTTCGTTATGGTGCACGGGATAGGCCGTGCTCTGCGGTATAGTGCCCGCGCCTGTCAGCGCGGCCATCTGGGTGGCCGCCACCCGTTCGAGGCGGCCGGATTCGCGGTCCCATGCGATAAGCGGGCGCACGAAGGGGTATAATCCCGCGAGCACCTCCAGCATCGCGAGCCAGCGCTCCTGCGGCAGCTCGCGGAAGGAGTCGCTCCGGGCGAGCAGACGCGCGAGGCGCGTCACATCCAGCTCGTCGCCCAAGGCGGTCATGGCGACGAGCTGCTGCGCCAGCACATCGAGGCTGCCGCGCGGGATGCGGATCGCCTCGATGTCGCGCGCGGCAATGCGCCGGCTGAGCACCGCGAGCTCCGGCAGCAGGCTGCGGCTGCGCGCAAGCAGCACGCCGCGCGATACGCTGCCGACGGCGTGGCCGGCGCGGCCGATCCGCTGGATGCCTGCGGCAGCGGTGAAGGGCGAGTCGATCTGGATGACCAGATCGACATGGCCGACGTCGATGCCGAGCTCCAGCGACGACGTGGCGACGAGGCAGCGGAGCTCGCCGGCCTTCAGCTGGCGCTCGACCTCGAGCCGGATCTCGCGGGCGACGCTGCCGTGATGGCTGCGGGCGATTTCATGACCGACATGGTCATTGAGCCGCAGCGTGATCCGTTCGCACAGCCTGCGGCTGTTCGCGAAGATGAGGACCGTGCGGCAGCCTTCCATGAGCTGCAGCAGGCGATCAACCAGAGGCGTCCAGACTGCCTCCTGGTCAGCTCCTGCTCCTGCCCGCGCCGGCTCCGGCATGGTCACCTGCAGCGCGTAGCGCTTCTCGGCGCGGCTCTCGATGATCGCGACGGGGCGCGGCGTGTCCGCCTCCCATCCGCCGAGAAAGCGCGCGACCCGCTCGATCGGCTTCTGCGTCGCGGACACGCCGATCCGCTGAACGGCTCGTCCGCACCAGGCGTCGAGCCTTTCCAGCGTCAGCGACAAATGCATCCCGCGTTTGTCCGCCGCGAGATCGTGGATTTCGTCGACGACGATTTGTTCCACGCTCTTCAGCATCTCCCGCGCCCGCAGGGACGTGAGCAGCAGATAGAGCGATTCCGGCGTCGTCACGAGCAGATCCGGCGGATGCTTGAGCATGGACGCCCGCGTGCTCTGCGTCGTATCGCCGGTGCGGACGCCGACGCGAAGCCCTTGCCAGTCTTCTTGGGTGTCGAGTGTGAGCGTGGCGACCAGTTCCTCAATCTCCCGCATGAAATGAAACAGATGGTCGTGTATATCGTTATTCAGCGCTTTGAGCGGTGTCACCACCAGCACGCGTACGCCGGCCGCATAGCTGTCGCCCTCGCGCTGCTTCTTATGCAATGCGCTGTCCATGCAAGGCAGCAGAGCCGCCAATGTTTTGCCTGAGCCGGTAGGGGATGAGATCAGAGTGTGGGTACCGCTGCGAATTTGTTGCCAAGCTTGCTTCTGCACGTCGGTCGGCTCGCCGAAGCGCGATGTGAACCATAATTGTAGAATTGGGTGAAAATGGGCCAATGATTCATCCCGTGCCTGTTCTTGTTCCTGTGCCATTCGAGCGTCGCTCCTTACATGCAATTTCTTCCAACATAGCATAATGGCGGTGCTTACGCCAATCGGTTGATAGTGAAAATTTTATCCGACACTACCCTCCTAAAAATTACCAAGTCGACGAACCCATTTGATGTAGTCATTCGCTAAGAAGGAGAGTGTGTGTAGCTTGAAGCTCAAAAAAATCATCGCGACAGGCCTTGCCGTTGTTACGATCATGGGGAGCAGTACAGCCGTTATGGCCAAAGACAATGGGAATGGCAATGGAAACGGCAATGGTAATGGCAATGGCAATGGGAACGCTTATGGCAAGTGGAAAGACAACGGGAAAGCTGAAATTCATCTCACGTTTGAAGATTTGAAGAATGCAGAGTGGGCCATACGCTATATTGCAAGTTTAGCTTCGAAGCGTGTATTTGAAGGTTATGAGGATGGTACGTTCAAACCGCATAATACCGTGACGCGGATAGAAGCGATCACAGCAGCCGTTCGTCTAATGGGACTTCGCAGCCAAGCGGAATCATCGGCCGAAATGAGCACACGACTCAACTTCAAAGATGCGGATAAAATTCCTGCTTGGGCCGTAGGCTATGTGGCCGTTGCGTTAGAGAACGATCTGTTCTCGGAAAACGACGACATGGTGCAGCCTTCGAAGGAAGCGGACCGGCTGTGGGCGACGACGCTTCTCGTCAAAGCCTTGAAGCTGGAAGCCCAGGCCAAAGCGAAAATGAATACGACGCTGCCTTTCAAGGATGCGAAGCAAATTCCGGCCGGCTCTGTCGGCTATGTCGCTGTGGCGTTGGAAAAAGCGTTGATCGACGGCTTCGAGGACAACACCTTCCGGCCGAATCAGCCTGTGACGCGAGCGCAGCTAGCCGCATTGCTTGATCGGACTGGCGGTCAATTGCCGGATCAAACGAACGGCACGATAACAGGAACCGTGAATAGCGTTACGGGTACTTCCTCCTTGGTGATGACAAGTTCGGGCATAACGACGACGTATGCTCTGCATCCGGACGTTTTTGTGTACCGCAACGGAACCAAGGTAAGCCCGTCGGCCCTGCTGGCTGGGGACGAAGTGAAAGTGCGCACTTTTAACAATCAAATCATCTATATTGAAGTGACCAAATCTGTACAAACGACAATCTACAGCGGCATTATCAGTGCGGCGGTAGCGAACAATACATTGACGCTGACGAAGTCTGGCGTTACCTCTACATTAGCTTTCCATCCGGATATCGTCGCTTACCGCAATGGGGTTCGTGTGAGTCCGTACGAATTGAAAATCGGCGATGAAGTGAACATCCGCACGTCCGAGAACAAAGTCATTTACGTCGAAGTGATCCGTCCGGTCGTACCTGTTTCCACCAGCGGCACCGTTGCGGCGGCCGTAAGCGGCAATGTGCTGAAGCTTACCAAATCCGGCGTGACTTCCGATTATACGCTGCATTCAGATGTCGTCGTATATCGTAATGGTGTGAAGGTTGCCGTATCCGCTCTGCAGGTTGGCGATGAAGTCAATGTGCGGACATCGGAGAATAAAGTGATTTTCATCGAAGTGACGCGCACGGCGCAAGCGATCACCAATAGCGGGACTATTACAGCCGCTGTCAGCAGTAATGTGCTCAAGCTGGTGAAAGATGGCGTGAATTATGAAATCGTCGTGCATCCGGATGCGATCATATACCGCAATGGAGTGAAGGTTACCGCTGCCGCTCTGCAGGTTGGCGATGAAGTGAACGTTCGCACCTCGGAGAACAAGGCTATTTATATTGAAGTGACTAAAATGGTGCAGCCTATCATAACCAACGGGACGGTTAGCGCCACTGTTGTCAATAATGAGCTTAGGCTCACGAAATCGGGTGTAACTACGACATTTGTGCTGCATCCGGACGTCATCGTCTATCGTAACGGAGTGAAAGCGGGTGTGGGTGACCTCAAAATCGGCGATGAGGTCGATATTCGCACCTCCGACAATAAAGTCATTTATATTGAAGTGACGAAAATGGTGGATGCGAATGTGTCCTTCGATGTGACCGGCAAAATGAAAGGAACGACCCTCAATTCGGCAGGCGGCCTGGCGACGATTTCAATTGAGCGATCCGTAAACGGCAGTGTGCAAACGGTGGTCTATCAAGTCGCGTCCACTGTCACGATCTCCGGCAACCTGTCCTTGTTTAAGGAAGGGCAGCAGATTCAGCTGAAAGGGACGAATAATGTTGTTACTTCGATTACGGTTAAGTAATGGCGCGTTGGGAGTAGGAGTAGGAGTAGGAGTTCCAGGTTAAAGTGAGAGAGCAGGTGTAGAAGTTGGGGTTGTCGAGGAAGAGCAAGGGTGAGTGTAGGGGGAGTAAGGCAGGAGTGAAGTAGGAGTGAAGTAGGAGTAAAAGTAGTATAGCAGTAGCAAAGCAGTAGTGAAGAAGGTGTAAGTAAAAGTAAGGGTAAGAGTAGGAGTAAGTGATCGAGAGCAAGAGTAAGTGATCAAGAGCAAGAGTAAGTGAGCCGAGAGCAAGAGTAAGTGATCGAGAGCAAGAGTAATGATAGAACGGGGCAGGTACAAGTAGATAGAGAAGCAAGTGGAGTATGGGAATTTCGGTTAGCTTACGTACGGGTAGTAGAAGGAGCTAGTAGAACGGTGGTATGGGAGTAGGTAAGTGCAAGGGTAGAAGCAGAAGGCAAGGACCAGAGCAAAGCATGGACAGAAGTAGGAGTAGAAGCAGGAGCAGCAGCAGCAGCAGCAGGAGCAGGAGCAGCAGTAGCAGTGGCAGCAGTAGCAGCGCAGCGGAAAGTAGGAGCAGAAGCAGAAACAGAAGCAGAAGCATGAACAGTAGCAAAAGTATAAACAGTAGCACATCAGAAGCAGAAGCAAGAGCAGGACCAGCACAAGCAAAAAGCAAGAGCAGGAGCAGCACAAGCGAAAGTAGAAGCAAGAGCAGGAGCAGCACAAGCGAAAGTAGAAGCAGAAGCAGGAACAAAGATAGAAGTAGAATGAATTAGAAGTAGAAGTAAAAGTAGAAGTAGACTCAGGAGCAGCAGTAGCAGCAACATCAGTAGCGGCAGTAGCAGCAGCATCAGTAGCGGCAGTAGCAGTAGTAGCAGCAGAAGCAGCAGAAGTAGCAGAAGTAGTAGCAGAAGCAAGGACTAGAGCAAAACATGGGCAGAGCAGGTGCCGCAGCAGCGAGTAAAAGAAGGAATAGAAGTAGAAGCAGACGCAGGAGCAGGAGCAGAAACAGAAGCAGGAGCGAGTAAAAACAGTAGCAGTAATGGGAGAAGTAGCAAGAGCGGCGCAGGTGCGAGGAGCAGGAATGGAAGTAGAACGACAGTGGAAGAAGTCCCATGCGGGGCTTCTTTTTTTTGTGGCTACCTGGTGATGCATGGGTCCGCCCCCGCTAACGGACTGAGCGGCCCTTATTCATTGGGAGAGGGCCACGTTACCAATGTAACGGACACCAGTGCCGTTATTTGACCTAGTTGAACCCATTCTCGCCTAGGAATTGGCGAAATAAGGTCGCTGCTGTCCGTTAGAAAAGAAGCGGGATGCATTTCGCCCATATAACGGCTGCTGTGTCCGTTAGAGCTGTCACAGAGCTCTAGTCTTAGGTCGATGACCCATACGACATGGTTGAGAGCACAGCGACAAGGAAATAGGATGCGCTATTTTACAAAAAACAGTTAATCAGCCGTCGAAGGGGAAATAGGATTCCTTATTTCATTCAAAATGGCATGCCTGAGGCTATATTCCTGCAAATAAGGCACTATATTTCCGCTTAGCCAAGAAATCAGCCGATTTTATCGCAAATAGAGGAACGTATTTCCGCGCGCGCGCACGCAAAAAAATTAGCCCTCAATAAAGGGCTAAAATAACGGCGATATCATTATCGTTAAATTCAAAGGCGCCTTCCGCTGATTTGGTGAACTGGTGGCCTCTAGACTCAATATATTGGCAGAGCCGGAGCAGAATGCCAGGTTCCACGTTCAGGAGTTGTGACAGGGAAAACACGTTTTTTTGTTCGGCGATCACGTCTATCATGCGGGGTAAAAGCCTCCTAAAGATGAAATGTACTTGCTCTTATCATAGTACATGCCTGAGATCGGTTGTTGTCGAAATGTTGGGTTAACAAAACGTTCACATAGTGCGGGAGATCTTGTCTGCAACATAAAAGCCCTCGAATCCTCCAATGGAGGCTCGAAGGCTTACATGGATCCCTCTGCTGACGGAATCAGATCTTTAATTCCCCAAGCTTGATCAGTTCTACAACCGCTTGTGAACGACCCTTTACGTTCAGCTTTTGCATGACATTCATGATATATTATCAAATACCAACACGGAAAATGCTTATTTATCAAGGGAAAGGTTGATTTCACGTGACCAGGAACACTCCATTCGCGGGACCGATCACACCAGAACGGCAGAAGTTTAAGTTTATGCTAAAGCGTAATGAGGCGTTACAGCGGCGTGGATTACTGAAGTTACATATGGAGCAGAAGTTGAAAAGGATGATGAGGGATAAGTAAAGGAGCTGGAGCGTATGGATTTCGATTTTAAAAAGTTAGCGGAATAGACTTCTCCTGAGTTTGTAGAACACATTCAATCCTGTTTTATGGGGGATACGTATGGAAGTAGCATAATATCATCAGAAGTGTTGAGGGATTCGGAAAGGCTCTTTAAGATCAGAATCTTGGAGCGTTGGATGACCTCTCAAGAAAAACATCCTGCATTTACGATTTATCAGTTTTGTTTCAGGTATAAGAACAAAAGTTTCGAAACAACATTCAATGCATCATTGAACGAGCTGAAAGAACACCTAATGTGGGCGGAAAACCAACTCGCAACGAAATGAAACGGTTTTAAAGTGGATTGTGTGTGTGTTGTTTGGTTTTTAACATGGTATATTTATAGCATAGGAAATCGAGATGAGGGCAACACCCGAATAAACAATTGGTAAGCAGGCAGCGCCGCTGCATTGGTGAGAGAAGTAAGCACCGATGGCCGCGCATAAGCCCTGCTCTTTTTATTTCAGCGGGGATCGTCGCCCTCTTTTTGTTTTCCTTAAATCGCAGCGATTGAACAAAAATCTATGGTTGCTTTTCAGACGAGTAAAACCAGCTCGTTGCGATATGCGGTCCTGTAAAAACCATCTCCGTGGGATGACTCAGGACCGCGTTTTATAAAACTGCATTTAGAAAGTGAAATGATCTCTTCGTTCCACTCTTTAAGTGCGGTTAATCACGAATTGGAGGTTTTTAGAGTGAACACACGCTTTAACTCTACAACACTCAGAATCGACGGAAAGGAAGTCGGGAAACTTTACTCGTACACTTATCTCAACATTAGCAATGACACCGTGATTCATTTTCATGACGGTTCTAGCATGAATCTTACTCGATTGTCTAAATTGATGCATGAGGCATTCTTGAATAAGACCTTGAGAGGATGATTAGATATGAATCCATCCAACAAACCGAAACGCGAGAAGAAGAAGCCAAAGCAGCTCAGGGAAGCTGAAAAAGCACATGATGCCGGCATTTATAGTGAGGGATATCGGCATGGTTATCTTATGGGTTTGGAAGAAGGTAAAAAGCAGGCTCTTAGAATGGCATCTAAGGAATCTTAATGGTTCGACAGTCGAATGTGCGTTCTGGACGTGAAAATGGCTAATAAGTGGCAATGTGGGCTTTATATGACGGATTGAATGGAGAGATCGAAGTGATGCCGGATAACTATAGCGGATTTATTGGTAAGGAAGTAGCAGATCGGATCTTAGCTGTGATTAAAGAAGCCAAAGGTGAGGTTATCATCCCTTTGAGTCACGTTGGCAAACTCCAGTATGGTAGGTGTCCGAGGTGCAACGCGTTAAAGCACAGAGAAGACTTTTGTGAGTGCCAATTCAGCGAACGATTCTTTAATGATCCGGTTATCAAAGGTGTTCTGCAAGCCATGTTTACACAGTTCGAAAAGGGCATCCATGAGTATGACAAACCTCTTTCTGCTTGCGGTGATAATGAGTACGACTGGAAGAATATGATTATTGAAGAACTGGTCGATGTCGTGAAATATCAGCAGAAGGAAATCATGCGGTTGGAAAGGTTGTTGAATCCGTGAGAAGCATATTAAATGCGTTAATTACATTCGCCGTATTTTGGGTTAGTTCTAACTATTTCAGCGAGCATGTTCACATTGACAGCACTAAAACCATGATCCTGGCAACCTGTTTCATGGTGGTAATAAGCTATTTATTCACTTGGTTATTCGTGATCAGCCTTCTAGCCATTTCTGTTGGAGTCGGATGCGTAACGAGTGTGATTCTATTCATAATCGGACTGGTTTTGACTCCGGTCAAACTATGGCTCTTGTCTGCGTATTTGCCGGGATTCGAGGTTAGCGGGTTTTGGACGTATGTGATCTTGAGCGTAATTCTCAACGTCTTTAAAATTCGTTCTCGTACAAAACAAAAGGATGGCGATAAGTCTTGAAGCTAATCTTCCTAGACATTGATGGTGTCATGAATCATAGAAATTACATGGTACGAAGCAGATTACACATGATGCAAGAGTTTTGTCCGGTTGCTGTTCGTAATTTGCGTGAAGTGGTTAAACGCACTGGCGCTAATATTGTTCTTTCCTCGACTTGGCGAAAAGGATTATCGATCAAAGAAATTAAGAAGCTGTTTTCTTGGTATGATCTCGACAAGTATGTGATTGGGAAAACTCCAGTATTGGATTGGGAGATCCGCGGCAAAGAGATTCAGTTGTTTATGGATGAATTCAAGCTGCAACCGATCGAGAGTTTCATTATTCTTGATGACGATGACGACATGGGCAAGCTGCTGCCGCATTTGATTCACTGTAAGAGTTATTCAGGGTTTGTCAGTGATGAGAGAAGAGAACAGGCGATATTACTGCTTGGTGAAGTACCGATCGAGCGGAAATGAAAAACCACCAGCGGGGGCTAGTGGTTAGGTGGTTGTCACTCGGTTACTTCTCTAATTTTTTTGAATATCACTTCATAAGCTATCGCTACTTCTTGAGCCAATGATTCATTCATAGCAGAAGATGTTGATTTATCTGTTGGATTAATTCTAGAAATTAATGATAATGTCAACTCTTTAGCGATTTGTGCTTGTGTTTCTCTAGCAATTAGTGCCATATCGCATTCCACCTCCTTGTCCTATTTTGGGAGTAATTTATTTCTTATCTTTAGGTGGGTTTGGATCGTTCCCATAACTGTTAGATTGTCCGATCTTCCCATCTTTGT
The DNA here is from genome assembly GCF_031456485.1 of Bacillus sp. 3255. Lineage (NCBI taxonomy): Bacteria > Bacillati > Bacillota > Bacilli > Caryophanales > Bacillaceae > Bacillus > Bacillus sp. 3255. The sequence goes on along the minus strand of NZ_JAVDUS010000017.1, from coordinate 95,483 downwards.
TATGAATGCGATGCTCAGTTTGATCTTTAATTGCTTGCTCTCTGCCGAGTTTCTGAGCTTCAGCTTTTGTATCAGCGTGGCTTTTGACTTTGCCGCCTTGCTTGTTGTCCCATCCACCATTAGGGTTAGGGACTGTGTGAACTCCTGGGTTTTTAGGTGGGTTGTTTGGCATAGCAAAATCAGCTCCTTTTCAGTAGTTACATAACAATTTTACCCTCAGAATCTACCTTTTTGAAAGCGAACAATAGATTAACTTTAGATAAAGAAAGTGGAACGTAAGTTCGTAAGAACAAGCATTCGTGAGATCGAGTATCTCCAACATTCGAAAAACGGATGATTTTGACCGAATATGGACGAATTTGAAAACCGCTGATTTTTTCCTACATTATAAAATAATAAGGTCTTTTCTTTATACGTACTTAGTTACTGAGACGGTGTTTTAAAGATCCTTATGTTAATTCGACGAAGTTAAAATATATGGCCTTTTCGTAAGAAAAGGTCGAGTGAGGTGTGGAACGACGGTGAGTTCCACGGTCTTAAGGTCTTAAACAAACGCCTTAGTCACATGGGTGCTATAAAGGGAAGTAAATATGACGAGGCTCATTCTTTCGAGGATGGGCTTTTTGCTTTGCTGAAATGAGGTGATTAATGATCTTGATGAGTAGCAACAGAGGAAGGACTGAGGAAGATCGGTATTACGATAAGTTCAAACGTGATAAGGATTCCAAAGCTTTCTACAATTCAACAGACTGGCAGAAGGTCCGGAAGCAAGCTCTTACTAGGGATAACTACTTATGTCGAAGATGCTTCAGTAAAAAGAAACTGGTGCCGGCAGATATGGTCCATCACATCATACCTTTACGTGATGATCGTGAGAAAGGATTGGACCTTGATAACCTGGAGAGTCTTTGCAATTCATGTCATAACACAGTGCATGGTGTGAAAGAGAAAACAAAAGTAAAGACAAGAGTTGCTCGCATCATCCAGTCGAATGCGAATAGAGAATTGAGGTGATTATATGCATGTCGTCAGACGCGCTAGGAGCGCCGTACAGGCATGGAACCTGTCCAACGTTCTAGATGTCGAAAAGTTGTCCAATCCCCCCTCCTTTCGATTTTAAAATGATTTAAACGCTAAGACCGCGTGTCCACATTCGTTTTCGGCGCGGATAATATTTTCGTATGGGAGGGGGGGTTCAATGTTTAAACCCAAAGCCATAATTACGTCCGTCGCTGCCAGGGAGTTATTCAAAATTCTTGTCAGAGAACTCGAGATCGATAACAACCTAAGCGAGCGAACAATTATGCTGGTCGATAATATGGTGTTGCTTGAGCAATTGAAGCGAGCACACATTGAGGATATCAAAAAACGCGGCTCGGTTGAATTGTTCAAAAACGGCACGCAGGAAATGTACCGTTCAAACAAATCGGTCGATGCAGTTTTGAAGATTGTTGAGCAGCAGCGAAAGCTGCAAGCTGAGCTCAAGCTTACACCGGCATCAGATCGGAAGGTCGCGGGCCTTGTTAAGTCGGAAGGTGGCGACAATGATGGTGACAGCGACAAGCGAGACGAATTCGAAAAATTCTAAGCTTAAAACAACGGCATATGCGAGAGCGGTTGTTGCTCACTTAATCATCACATCGAAAAAAGTTTACCAGGCATGCCAACGCCATTTAAACGACTTGGAGCGGCAAGGGTATGAGAACTTTCCTTATATCTTCGATGAAGAGAAAGGCTACAGGCCAGTAACGTACATTGAGCAGTTCTGCAAACCATCTCAGGGCGACTTTGACCGGCTTGAACTGCAACCGTGGCAGCATTTCGTAATCGGATCCTTGTACGGCTGGGTTCATATGAATACGGGGGTTCGGCGATTCAAGGAAGGTTTGGTTTATGTCGCCCGGAAAAATGGGAAGACCACTCTGATCAGTGGCTTGTCTCTTTATGCTGCCTCAAAGGATGGCGAGAACGGCGCCAGAGTGTTCCAACTAGCCAATTCAAAAGAACAAGCTCGAGAGCTGTTCGATGAATGCAAGGCGATGGTCAAGGCATCCGCGCTTCTTGATCGTCACTTTGAATCAACGCTGCATGAAATAAGATATGGTAAGACGGTTTCTAAGATCGTACCGCTTGCGACCGACAGTAAAAAGCTTGATGGTAAGAATGCATCATTCGCCGTCTTCGACGAGATCCATGAATATAAAGGTTACAAGCTAATTAATGTTATTAAGAACAGCACCGGGGCTAGATCACAGCCGATGTTGATTTATATCACAACTGCAGGGTACCAACTCGACGGTCCACTCATGGATTATTACGAGAAGGGTGCAGATGTATTGAGCGGTGTTATTCAAGATGAGCGTACCTTTTACTTCATGGCTGAACTCGATGAGGATGATGATCTTAACAATCCGGACAACTGGATTAAGGCGAACCCTAGCTTAGGAACAACATTGAAAATTGATACGCTGATTGAGGAATGGGAAAGCCGACAGCACATCCCGGCAGAGCGAAACGACTTTATAACAAAACGCTTAAACCTATTCGTGCAAGCAGATGAGCAATCATTCATTGATTTCGAAGTCATCAAGAAGAACAACAAGGTCATCGATATACAAACGTTGAGAGGCCGTAGTTGCGTTGGCGGTTTCGACCTGTCACAAACAGAAGACTTCACAAGCGCGTGTCTCGAGTTCGCACTCGACGATGGACGCGTTTTTGTTTTGTCTCATTCCTGGGTGCCACAGAAAAAGGTGGATTTGGATAATGAGAAGCTACCGTTTAAGGAGTGGGAGGAAGAAGGACTGCTCACGATCTGCCCGGGTGCTTATGTCGATTACAAATACGTCTTTGACTGGTTTGTCGAACAATCGAAACTTTACCAAATCGATTTAATCACCTTTGACCCTGCCAATGCTTATCGGTTAGTAGAGGATCTGAAGGCATTCGGCTTTGTCTGCGAAATAGTCCGACAAGGTGCACTTACTCTCAATATCCCACTCAAAGATATTAAAGAACTGCTGCTTGATGGCAAAATCATTTATAACAACAACAAGCTGCTGCGTTGGTACTTGAACAATGTGAAATTGGTTGAGGATCGAAACGGAAATTGGTTACCTACAAAGCAAGGTAGATATCGTAAGATAGATGGTTTTGCCGCTTGGCTCAACGCACACACCGAAACGATCAAGCGTATGGCAGCACCTGAACTAAGTGGGAATGTTGACTTTGTATCTATCAAGGATCTGCTAAGGGGGTGATGAAAATTTGAATATATGGCAGAGAGCTAAAGTTGCTTGGCGTGTAATTAGGAATAGTTATAACGAAGTAACTGACGGTAACTTTTCAAGGTGGTTTCGTGGCGGGAAATCAATCTTCCAGTGGGGAACTAGTGGTAAATTAGCCAACAATGAGACGATATTTGCGGCTGTATCGCGACTCTCCAATTCAATGTCAACGCTGCCGTTGAAACTTTACCGCGACTTCAAACCGGTTCAAACAGATGTGTCGGACAAAATATCAAACGCGCCAAACAATAACATGACTAGCTTTGATTTCATTCGAATACTCGAGACGCACAGAAATGTACACGGAAATGGATATGCATTGAAGATGTATGGCAGGATGCAACAATTGGAGCAGCTTATCATACTGGATCCTACCTGTGTTAGTCCGATTATTGAAGTGGATTCTGGCGATTTATGGTATGAAATAGACGGCGAGAAGGGCCGTTATTACGTCCATAATCTTGATATGATTCACGTCAAGCACATTCATACGATTCAAAACGGTTATAAAGGCATCAGTCCAATCGACGTGTTGAAGAATACAATTGACTTTGACCGAGAGGTTCGTGAGTTTAGCTTAAGCCAGATGGAAGGTGCTATCCACGCATCATTCATCCTGAAATATGCAGCTCATGTCGGTAAGGAAAAGAAAGCTGAAGTAATCGCTAACTTCAAGGATTTTTACAAGGATAATGGCGGCGTGTTGATCCAGGAATCAGGGATTGAAATTGAGCCTATCGAAAAGAAATTTATCGATACAAAGGTGTTCGAAGTCGAAAAAATCACTCGATCACGCGTCGCTACAGTGTTTAATATGCCAGTTAGTATGTTAGGCGAGACTGAAGGTGCTAGTTACTCAAGCATGGAGCAAATGAGCCTTGAGTATGTCACATACACATTATTAGCCATTGTCCGACATTATGAACAGGAATTTAATAGAAAGCTGCTTACCCCACAGGAGCGCCGATCTGGACTTTATTACAAGTTCAATGTCGGTGCTCTTCTGCGTGCGGATATGGCTACTCAAATGGAGGCGTTCTTCAAAGCCATTCGTTCCGGTATCTACAAGCCAAACGAAGTACGCGCAATGTTGGAACAACCTCCTGAGCCAGGCGGAGAAAAGCTCTTTATTAGCGGTGATTTGTACCCGATCGATACACCTGTAGACCAACGAAATATCACGAAAACAAAAGCTGACTGATTACTTTGTGGAGGAGGTGATAATAAAAAATGAGCAAAAAGTTTTGGGAATTTAAAAACCAAACGACTGACGAAGCTGATCTTTACCTTTACCTTGAGATTGCGTCATGGGGCGGTGGTTATTATGCCCATTCTGCAAAAAGCTTCAAAGGCGAACTGGATGCGCTAGGTGAGCTTAAAACACTGAACGTGTACATCAATTCGCCCGGCGGCGACGTCTTCGAGGGAGTGGCTATCTACAACATGCTTAAGCGCCACAAGGCGCATGTAAATATCCATGTTGATGGGCTTGCGGCGTCAATTGCATCGGTCATTACGATGGCAGGCGATACGATCATCATGCCAAGCAACGCTATGATGATGATTCACAATGCATGGATGTACACCGCAGGAAACGCTAAAGACCTTCGTGAAGCCGCGGACATGTTGGAGAAGGTTGATACGTCGATCAGACAGTCTTACCTTACCAAGGCGGGAGATAATCTATCTGAGGACGATCTTATCTCACTTATGGAAGCAGAAACTTGGCTGACTGCGCAAGAGGCATTTGACTATGGACTCTGTGATGTAGTAGGGGAATCCAAGCAAGTTGCGGCTCATGCCAATAACAAACTCTTAGCTAAATACCGTAACGTTCCGGCCGCAATTATCCCAAAAGAGGAGCCCGCAACCCCTGAAAATAAGGGTTTGACAGAGCAACAGCGGCAGGATATTGCCAATATCGCAAGACTTGAATTACAAAATTTGAAATCATACCTGGGAGGTATTTAAATGAAAACTTTATTCGACCTTAAGAATGATCTTGTTACAATCGGCAATGCATACGCAGCTGCAAAGCAAGAAAAATTGACAGAAGCATCTAAGCCAGATGCAAACATTGATAACATTAAGGCGCTGGAAACAAAGGAATCTAACTTGAAAGCTCGCTTCGACATCCTGCAAAAAGAGCATGACGAAATGGAAGCAGAGCAACTGAAGAACCTTCAACGCAACCCAATTGAGAACGTTGCTGACCCTAAAGCAAAGGTTGCTGCGGCTAAAGCAGCCCTAATTCGTGCGGTCATCGGTGGTAAAACCGTATCTCCGGAAATCAAAGCCGCTCTCGGCGATGGAAACAGCACAGGTGGAGAGAAGATCCTTCCATCCACAATGTCGACTGAGTTGCTTCACGAGCCGTTCGTGAAAAATCCGTTGCGCAATGTTGCGACGGTGACAAGTGTCGCGAATCTCGAAATCCCGAAAGTAAACTTCACACTCGACACTAATGATGATTTCATCGCTGACACAGCAACGGCTAAAGAACTAAAAGCCGATGGTGACGTTGTAACTTTTGGCCGACACAAATTCAAGGTGTTCGTTCCGATTTCCGAGACGATCCTGGCGGCTACGGACACGAACCTTGTGCAAACTGTTGACCAAGCTTTACAAAGCGGTCTTGCTGCAAAAGAGAAGAAAGTTGCTTTTGCTACAACACCGGCCACGGGTGAAGAGCTGATGAGCTTCTATTCCACTCAAAATGGCATCACCGAAGTTGTGGGGTCTGACCTTTATAAAGCTATCAAGGCCTCGATTGCAGCTCTGCATGAAGATTACCGCGAAAACGCAAGCATCATGATGCGTTATGCGGATTATATGGATATCATCGAGACGCTGGCAAATGGCAATGCAACACTGTACAATGCGCAACCTGAGCAAGTTCTCGGAAAGCCTGTTGTGTTCTGCGATTCTGCAACTAAGCCAATTGTTGGTGATTTCCGTTATTCTCACATCAACTACGATCCACAAGTGTTATACGATCGTGACAAAGACGTTAAAACCGGCATTGAATTGTTCGTTCTTACAGCTTGGGTTGACCATAAAATCAAGCTGAAATCCGCATTCCGCATCGCGAAAGTGGTTGCTACGCCTTAATTAAGGGTGATTTTATGGAGCTCTCGTTGGGAGAATTGAAAGGATATCTGCGAATTGATGGGAGCGAGGATGATTTAACCCTCGCTCTCCTAATTGAAGCAGCTAAGGAGTATTTGAATAAAGCGGGAGTTGTTGAGCAGGAAGGGGCCAGTTACACACTGGCCATCATGCTTTACGTATCCCTCCATTACGAAAATCGGGATCCCTCAATGAAGATCGACAAGCTAAATTTCAGTTTGGAAAGCATCATCTTGCAGCTTAAAGATTGATGAAAGTAGGTGATTAGATGAAAAAATACATTGTTTCGGTCGAGTTTATCGAGAAAAGTAATGGTATTTACTACCCTGTTGACTCTATTTACGAAGGAAACGCCCAAAGGTGTAATGATCTTCGTGAACTTGGTTACCTTGGCGAAGAAGTGAAGGAGCAAAAAAGTCAGCAGAGGCAAGAAACTTCCAATACCGGTAAAGGTCCAGGTCGAGGTGGAGTCGATAAAAATGAATCTCCTCGGAACGATAATGAGGATGATGCGTCGAAATGATAAACGCCGGTAAGTTGAAGCAGACCATTACGATAAAAACTTTAAAACCAGGTCGGAATTCATATGGTGAGAGCAATAATGAATGGATTGACATCCTGACTATACGAGCCTCCAAAGAGCCCTTGTTAGGTAAAGAGTATTTCAGCGCTGCAGCGGTACAGAGTCTGGTTGAAGTAAAGTTCAGAACAAGGTACCAACCTGGAATGAACAATACCATGAGAATTCAACATGGCACTGAGGTCTACGAAATACTTTCCGTTATTAATGTTCAATCATTAAATCGCGAGTTGCTATTTTACTGTAAGTTGGTGATTTAGTGGCTAGACGAGGGGATATCGAGGGTTTAAGGCAGCTTGAGCGTGATATGCGGCGACTCGGTCAAGTGCCTCAGAAGGTGGCTAACAAAGCCGCTAGATCTGGGGCTGCGATAGCGAGGAAAGCGGCGAAGTCAAATGCTCCTGTAGATACCGGTCAACTCAAAAAGGGTGTCATCATGAAGGCAGAGCGCAAGGTGAAGCCGGGTAAAAAAGTATACGGAATTATGATCGATCCAAAGATGAACGACGTATTCGTTAAGCTATCAAAGACGAATAAACGATCATACTACCCAGCTTCGCAGGAGTATGGATGGACGACGAACGGACACTATACGCCTGGCTACCGCTATCTGAGACATGCCATTGAGAATAATGCGGACAAGATCGAATCCGAAGTCATAAAAGCAGCAGGAAAAGAAATCGATAAGATCCTTAGTGAGAGGGGGTAAGATAGTTGAGATTCGAGGAAGCTTTAGCTTTTGAAATTGAGTTAATACCTGCATTAACGAACAAAGTATTTCCTTTGGTTGTAAGTGCGGACAAGACGGCTCCATATGTGGCTTACGTCTCAAATGAAGGACTAAAGCTAAAAACCTTGGCCGGCTATATTAACAGCAAAAGCATATCTGCAGAAGTCAGCATTGTAGCTAAAACCTATCCGGATATGAAACAGCTTACTTCACTCGTCACTGAGGCCATTATCGGCTTTCAATCCCGGGCTATAGGTAATGGATCGCTTTATGTGCAGGATATTATCTGTTCTGAACCGCAAGAGGGTTATGATGTTGAACCAGAATTATACCGGTCCACCATTCCATTTCAAGTTTATATATAGGAGGTCGTTAATTTGACAGTTTATAGAGCATTAGGAACGCTCATGAAAATCGGTGCAAACTCCATCGCTCAGGTAACATCCATCACACCGCCTGTGATGACAGCAGAGACCATTGATGCTACTCATCTTGCAAGTAGCGGCGGCTACCGTGAATCTATCCCGGGTTTTAAAGAAGCCGGTGAGGTTAGCGTTGTCGGTTTCTTTGATCCGTCTGATTTACAGGGCCAAATGGCTCTATATAATGCATTCCAGAGCGGTACGATCGATACCTATACCATCCTTTTCCCTTCTGCCTTGGGAGCGTCTTGGACGTTTACAGGCGGCGTCACGGGTTTTAAAACAACTGGGGTTGAGGTAGACGGAGCGATCGGCTTTGAAGCCACAATCAAGATTTCCGGAGCTCCTTCGCTTGGCACTACACCAAGTGCTGGACTTTCCGCGCTAGCTCTCTCCGGTACAGGCGGTGCTTTGTCTCCGGCATTCGCGAATGGGAACTACAGTTATACATTCAGTGGTGTATCTGCTACCTCTGTAACAATTACGGCAACGGCAGCTTCGCACACGATTAAACTCTACATTGACGGCGTTTATTCGCAAGACCTTGTCAGCGGATCCCCTTCAGCTGCTATCCCATTGACATTAAACCAAGGTAAGAAACTGACGATCCTTGCAAACGAGACGGGCAAAACACAGAAGGTTTACGAAGTTGTAGTTGTAAAAACAACCTAGTGACAATTAATCAATCAGGCTAGGACTATAACCAGTTCTAGCCTTATTTTTATTATTTGGAGGATGAAATAACAATGGCTAATAACAACGATCTTGTAATCATTGAATTGGATAGACCGCGTGTATTGCGTTTTGGACATAAAGCACTCAAGCACCTTTCAGCATTGACAGGAATGACAATGGAGCAAATCGGCGACGGTGACCTTGATTTCGAACAGATTGAAAAGATTATATATTGTGGTCTCCTAGCAGATGATAAGGACTTGCAACTTGATGATATGGAGGACTTGCTTGATAAAGCACCTAATCCTCAATATTACATTGGCAAAATGACAGAGGCTCTTTCTGCAGCTTTCAAATCAGCCGACACCCAACCGGTGGGAAACGCTCAGAAAGCGAAGAAGTAGCCGAAGATAAACCCTTCGATTGGGAGGAGTCAATAAAGGCTGCCGCTTTCGCAGGAGTCTCGCTCTCTGAATACAACGAGATGACTCCATTTGAACTTGCGGTCTATATCCAGGAACGCAACAAGCAAGAGTCATTCATGCAAAAGGAACGGATTACAGCGGCTTATATGGGCGCTTACTTCGAACGAGTTAAAAAGATGCCGGATCTAAAGAAATTGTTTGACGATGGTCCGCAAGAACAGAAAAAGAAGGAACAATCAGGCGCCGATATGCTCGCGGAGGTGAAACGACTAAACGCGATGTTCGGCGGAACTGTAAATTAACTGGGAGCCTAAAGCGGGCTCTTTTTTTGTTATTAGAAAGGAGGTAATCCTCATTTCAGTCATTCGTAACCTAGTCATTCGTGCCGGCGCAGACTTTTCCCAGATGCGTAAAGAAATGCAGAGGGCGCAGAAAGACTTAAAGGATTTCGGCAGTAAAATGAAAACAGCCCTCGGCGGTATTGCTGCGGCACTAGGTGGAATCGCCCTTGGCGCAGGTCTGGGTTCCGCAGTAGAAGATGCGATCAAGTTCGAAGCCCTAATGGGAACCTTGAGTAAAACTCTCGGAAAGAGTATGGGCGATTTCGTAAAATGGCAGAACACCGTTGGTGATGCTATGGGATTCTCTAAGCTCTCTGCAGCGGAAATGGGAAATAACTTCTCTTTGCGCTTAAAGTCTATCGCAAAAGATGAACAAGACTTGCTGAAAAAGACGACGGATTTAATTAAAGCTGCAGCGATTATCCGGAGCAGAACCGGAATGTCTCAGATTGAGATCTCTGACCGTATGCGTTCTGCAATGAACCAGGAAGCTGATGGTGCGGATGAGCTCGGCGTAAACGTTCGTGTCGCAGCAATCCAGCAATCCCGGGCTTACAAAGAGATGGCGAATAATGCTCCTTGGGAAGAACTCAGTGAGGGAATGAAAAAGACCATCCTTTACTATCACATCTTGGATTCAACGACAGCTAACTTCGGAACTGAAATTGCACAAAATACCGCTTTGTTAAAGGGTGGATTCACGGCCGCGCTCGGAGATATGAGGTTAGCTTTAGGGCAGGCGTTCCTTCCCATTCTCAATATTGCATTGCCTTTGCTTACGAAAATGGCAAGGGCGGCTGAGGTAGCTTTTCAAAACGTATCTGCGTTCATGAGGGCCTTATTCCCTAAAGCAAACATCAAGGCAGGATTTGATCAAGCTGCGTCAATTGATGCTCAATCTGGCGCTGTAGACGGCTTAGGGGACTCGCTTGACGCGACGGGCAAGAAAGCTAAGAAAGCAGCAAACTCACTCGCAAGCTTCGACGAGATCAATTCCTTAGGTAGTGGAAGTAAAGATGATGAAGATGACGCTGCAGGAGACTCAGCAAACAGTGGTGTCGGGCTAGGGATGGGCGATGGGATCGAAGATGAAACGACTAAAATTTCATCTAAAATCCAAGAGATGGCTAACAAGGTAAAGCAGGCTTTTGGTGAGATGACTACATTCATCGTACAGCACAAGGAAATCATTATCGCTGCTCTTGGTGGTATAGCTACAGCCTTCGCAACGCTCTTAGTCATCAAAGGTGTAAGCACAACGTTCCAACTTATCGGTGCCGCCATTTCAGCGATCTTGAGTCCGATCGGTCTCCTTGTTATCGCTCTTGCAACATTAGCAGGGGCGTTTATCTATCTATGGCGGAACAACGAGGAGTTCAGAACTGGTGTCATTGCCCTATGGGAGGATATTAAAGTCAAGCTATCAGCAGCTTGGGAATGGATCGCAAAAGCGGCGGGAGTCGTCTGGGACGGTTTGAAAAGCTTTTGGGCATCAAATGGCGATGATATTAAGTCAGCTTTCGTAGCCTCTTGGGATGGAATAAAGACTTTCTTCAAGAACACCTTTGACTTCATTAATACAATTTCCTTAGCGATATGGGGAGGAATGCAGGCATTCTGGAAACGATGGGGAGATGATGTAACTAGGATCTTTACCTCAATTTGGAATACCATCTCCTCTTTGATGATTGATATCTTTACGTTCATCGCCGATCAATTAGGTGAACTGTCCGAATTCTGGAATAAGTACTGGCCGAGTATTGCTGAGGCACTGATTAATGCTTGGAAAGTCATTTGGTTCTTTTTAGAGCCATTTGTTGGTGCAATAATTAAAGGCCTCCAACTGGCTTGGGAAGCATTTGCAGATCTATTATCAGGGATCTGGGACAGCATCAAGAATATTGTCAGTGGCGCATTGGATGTCATCATGGGGCTTGTAAAGGTGTTTATCGGGGTGTTTACTCTCGATTGGGAAACTCTCTGGGACGGAATAAAACAAGCCACTAGTGGGGCGACAGACGCAATTCATGGAATCATTAAGCTGGTGTTCACGACCATCCTCGGAACTATCAAAGTTGCTTTAGAAGCAATACATGGCCTGTACAGTGGCATGATGGAGACGCTTCGTGACAATTCGAAGTCCATGTGGGAAGGCATCTCAAGTATAATCTCTAACGTTTGGGATGGGATTGTTAGAAATATCAAAAATTCAATCAATACTGTTACCGGGATGATAAACACCTTCATCGATAAATTCAACTCAATTAAAATCAGCGTTCCCGGGTTCACTAATCCAATCACTGGTGGCGTCATCGGAGGTTTTGAAATTGGAATGCCTCAGATCCCGAAACTCCCTATGCTAAAACGCGGTGGTATTGTTGATGGTGCCACGAACATGGGGAACTACATTGCCGGCGAAGCAGGATCCGAACTTATCATGCCGCTTGAGAATAGTGGATTTGTCGATAAGGTTGCCAGTGCTCTTGGTACCGCGGTCTTGACTGCAATGCAAATGAGTAATAACGGAAACAAAAACAATAGCGGCACTACAAACCTCATAATTGATGGAGTAAGTCTAGCGAGGGTTATTGCTCCTTATCTCAATAAAGAGAACATCAGAATTGGTGGCGGTATGATCACTACAAGTTAGGAGGGGTATAGGTGGCCGAACCGCTTTTAAAAATAGGTGGGGTCGAAATGCCGACCCCCTCTGAATGCACACCTGGAATTATGGATATCAAAAAGGCTGAACGTAACACCAATGGCACATTAATTTCAGAGTTGATCGCGACCAAAGCGAAACTTGATCTCACTTGGAAATTTGTAACGCAAGAGCAAATGACAAAAATTCTGAATGCTGTCGCTCCTAACTTTTTTGATGTGACTTACTTTGATATGAAGACGGGGGATTTTCGCACTGCAACATTTTATTGTGGAGATAGAACAGCTGGGATGATTGATTTTTTAGATGGTGTGCCTAGATATAAGGATTTGAAGTTTAATCTGATCGAAAGGTAGGCGCGGCATATGTACAGAACGACCCAAAATTTCAAGAACAACATATACGCGCCTGAAAGACGAACAGCTGGGCGCGTGACGTTCGATATTAGCGATGTTACCGCCTCCGGGGATGTCACCAATATCACGACTTCACCGGAATCACCGTTAAGTATTAAGACGCACCTCATCGACAAGAGGCGCAGCATGACATATAAGGCCGCAACATTGGAGAAGGACCGCTTCCGCTTGGACGGTTCTTTTTCATTTGCTGACGATGTGATCACGAACAATGAAGAAGTCGGATGGAGTAGTTTGTTTATCTCTTCCTCTGACGGCTCTTTTCTTAAAAATTTACTCGAAACTGACGGGAATATTGATGTCTTGGGTTCGTGGGTTGGTGCTAGTGGATCGACCGTTACACTGGATACATCGAAATTTGTGTATGGTTCTGCGTCGGCTAAAGCGGTGGTAATTGGGACCAATGCACAAATACGCAATAACCAAGGCGGCCCGGGGTATGCAATTAATAACACAAAGTACTATCTTCTCGTCGCTGAAGTTTGCGGCAATACCCCTCATGCGGTGGCTTGCTTCGAAAATGCTTCGGGTGGCGTTTCTCTGTCCTCTGGTCCTGCAATCGTGCCCACGGCAAACTTTCAAATCGTATACGCAACAATCTCACCCGCTCAATTCGGAGCTGTCACCGCTATCTACCCAGCTATAATAATGGGTGCAGCGCCTACCAACGGGCAAACGTTTAATGCTGACGGGTTCCGCATTTATGAGATTACAGCAGCAGAAAAAACGTATATTGACGGCTTGAGTTTATCAGCAGCCCAAGCGTACATTTCAGATAAATACCCCTACCATGAAGCATATCCTTCTATGACATTTGACTTCGGTTCAAACCACTCCAGCGCCGGGCTAACAGTCACCTTTGACCAAGTAATCGGAGAATATGCGACCGACTTTGACATGACCGCATATGACGCCGGGGGTGCGGTAATAACGACGAAATCAGTCACAGGTAACACCGATATTATCGCGGTCCCAATCGGGCAGCTTTACAACTACAGGAAGGTATCCGTCACAATCAAGAAATGGTCAAAGCCCTTCCGACGCGCCCGGGTGTTCGAGGTCGATTTTGGATTTGTGAAGCAGTACACGGATGACAATTTGATCAACCTTAGCTTGGTCGAGGAAATGGACTTGCTCACTGGCAAACTCCCTTCTGCTGAGTTCAAGTTCACGATTGATAACTCAGACCGACTTTTTAACATCTTGAACCCAACCGGGTTTTATAAATATTTGCAGCAGCGTCAGCAAGTCATAGGAGAGATTGGGCTTGACGTCGGGGGCGGTAACTTCGAATACATCCCCCTTGGTAACTATCTGCTTCAAGAATGGCAGAGCGACGAGGGCAGCTTAACAGCTACGTTTACGGCCCGGACCAATCTTGATAGCATGGCAAGTTTTGATTTCCAAAATCTCACCGCGTTCAATCAATCGTTGTATGATTTGGCGCTTTCTCTGTTCGTCTATTGTGGGATCACGAACTATTCATTAGACCCCGCTTTAAAGACAATAACGACAAATTCACTTGTAGAGAAAACGAACTTTCGCGACCTACTCCAAATGATAGCCATAGCTGGGGGCGCGAATATCTACGTCACCCGTGACGGTAAGATCACCCTGAAGTGTAACAAGACTCGCAGGGTGCGGTATATCCGGGATTGGATAAGTGGGGGAAGTAACGCAAATCAGGCTAACCACTGGATCGAAGTCCAAGCAACCAACACAGCAGGAACAAACGTGGCTCTTGGTAAAGCCGTAACAACCAATATAGTTATTGCTAACGGTTCTGTAGGGCTAGTAACGAATGGTGATACCTCAGCAGCAGCGGGCACATATCTAGGGGCGGACACCTCTCTTATCAATAACTGGGTGCAAGTTGATCTAGGCTCTGCTATGGATATAGAAACGGTCAAAGTTTGGCATTATTACGCAGATGGCAGGATATACAACGGGACCAAAACGGAAATATCGACGGACGGAGTGACTTGGAAAACCGTCTTTGACAGCTCCATTTCTGGAACCTATGCAGAGACAGCAGCCGGGCGTACCTATGCAATGGAGACTGTCCTTGGCGATATGACCCCGGTCGATTCAGCCGACTTTGACAATATGTATAATGAGCCTCAAATCGCCTTAGATAAAGCAATCAAGCGGGTAGAAGTGACATACTGGACCGACCTTTCAACGTCCGGTGTTGTCGGTGTGGATCACCCTATCAACAAAGTAGGCGACACCCTGAAGTTGGAAAAGAACACCTTGATCAACACCTCTGCACGCGCTCAGGCGGTCGCTAATTGGCTTATGGCGCAGTTAGCATACAGGGCAACCTATTCCGTTAGGTGGCGAGGAAACCCGGCCCTAGAGCTTAATGACGTTCTCTCAATGGAGAACACATACGGTAGCACAATGAGCGCCTACGTGACAAAGAATGAGATCGAGTACGCCGGGTACTTATCAGTAAAAACGGAAGCAAAGGGAGGGGTCAACTAATGGCGTGGATCACTCCCAAGCTCAATTGGACGGCAAATGATTACATGAACCCTGACGACTGGAACCGGATTGAAAACAACATCAAAGAGGTTGCCGACTATCTGAACAGCATCCAATACAATATCGTCGGCCTAGAGGAGAACCTATACGCCTTGTCATTCGACGGGGTAAGCGGTTATGTGAATTTCGGCAATACGATGCAATCACAGATAGGAAACTCCATGACCTTTGAATGCTGGGTTAAGGTCAAAGGAAGCACGGGGGGAACTCAAACAATATTGGGTAACTTCGACGCCGGGGGATTCGGTTTTCAATACGATAGCCCCGCTGCACCGAAAAGAATGCTTGCCATGATTAGCGTCGGCGGCGTATATCAAACGGCGGCGGGGTTAACAGACATTGTGCTTGATCGTTGGTATCATCTTGCATACAACACGACGGGCACTCAATTGAATTTCTTTGTAGACGGAAAAGTCGAGGCTACCATAAATTACGGCGGCGTCATTACTCCACCCGTCACAGGCGCGCCCTTGCTTATCGGAGGCAACCCGAACGGAACGGCCCCCGCACCTAATGAATGGTTCAAGGGTTGCGTGGATGACGTTCGGATTTGGAACTATGCACGCAGCCAAGCACAGATACAGGACAGTATGCGCCGCTTCCTGAAAGGCACAGAGGCCGGGCTTGTCGGTTACTGGAAATGCAATGAGGGCACGGGTACAAGCGTAGTTCCCACAACCGGGGTCGTATTTGGTACTTTAGTCGGCGGTGTATCATGGACCTCGGACACTCCGAAAGTCGGCATCGTGAAGAACCGGACGAACTACAGCATTGATTTTCTCTCGTCCATTAACCGGATCGAGCAAAATATTGAATATATCAAGAGCAACTTCATGACCCCGGCCGGGTACGGCGGCGCGAAAACTTGGGCGGTCGGCAATACGTTCGATTACAATGACGCGAATAGGCTTGAGCAGAATGTTAAGTTGCTTATTGATACTGGGGTATTAGTTTTCGAAAGTTTCAAATACTGCGGCACGTTTAACTGTGGGCAGACTGGGAGGTTGGCTTAATGGCTTACTCGCCAAGGGTATGGCTTGATAGGGCTGTACAATTCGCAAATCGTTATAGAGATCAAAACAACAACCAAATAACATTAACCGCTGATCCGGGTACAGTAACACAAGCCGGAACGCCTGTAAACGCAGCGAACTTGAATCAAATGGAGAATGCTATTGCCGCCGCTCATGTGACGGCTGACGGGGCTTTACAGCGTACAGGCGGTATTATGACGGGCGATATAAATGCGGATATATCGGGAAGTGTTGAAAGGCGAATTGGATTTAAAAATGGGGTTGATACGTCATATTTTTACTCCAATACACTCGGGGAGTATACGGGAGTTTATGGGAGTAAGGGCGGTGTATCTCGACATTTTTGGCAGTATATTTGGTCATCTAATACCTTTTTGATTGACGGTACAATAAAGTACCAAGGGGATAATCTGCCTCGTATGCGCGTCGCCTCTGGTGGTACTTACGTCGAATGGTGGAACGGTACAGCATGGCAAGGCTTAGGCGGGATTAAGAGCGTACAAAGGGGCGTTTCAGCAAGCTCAAACCTGACAATTACCATTTCAGCGGTTAACATGTCCAAGTCCTTTGTAACGTTCAATAACGTCGGTAACATGGCGACGGATGGATCATCGGTGTATAGGGCGTCGTTGACAAGCTCTACAACCCTTGTAATTGCTCCCGGATCAACTTGGACAGGCAACGCAAACTTTGCTTGGGAGGTTGTTGAGTTCTATTAAAGGCGGTGGGTAAATGAAAAGCGTTCAACGTGGCGTTTCGAGCTTCGCAACAGAATCAATTACAATCTCTGCCGTAAACGTGAACAAAGCATTTGTGAAGTTTAATAATACGGGGAATATGTATACAATTTCTTCTGGTAACTCCGTATATAGGTGCTATCTCCTTAACTCGACGACGATAAGAATAGAGCAAGCGGGCACTTATTCAAGCAACGCAAACTTTGCTTGGGAAGTCATTGAATTTTTCTAGGAGGAAAACCCAATGTTTAAATATGGACAAATCGATTTAGCAACCGGGGTATGTGTGAGCGTGTCCCACCTTTCCGGTGAAGTCGTTGCGGATCACATGATACCACTAACGGAAGAGGACAACGTGAACCCAGGAGATATTTATTCCAACGGCAGTTGGACGCCCGCGCCTCCTCCTGAACCGGTGGATCCGCAACCGACGCCAGACCAAATAAAAATAGCTCAGCTGGAGCAAGAAACAATCAATCTCATGCTTGCGCTAACTCAAGTATACGAAGAAAAAGAAGCCGAAAAGGCTGCTGCAGAGCAAGAAACCATCAACAATATGTTGGCCATCACAGAGTTGTACGAAATGATTTTGGCACTTCAAGGAGGCACGGAGTAATATGGTACAAATCTATTACAAGCTCATTCTGTTTGGAAAGAAAACGATCGACGAAGTGCCGTTGAATTTAAGACCAAAAGTTCAAGTTTTACTGGATCAAAACAATGTTTAGAGGAGCCATTATATGGCTTCTTTTTTTGTTGTTGGGAGGAGGTGAAGACACAATGGTCACAGTATACGTAACGCTAATCGTCAAGGGCTACAAAACATTCGAACAAGTTCCTGTTAACTTGAAGCCAGCTGTGGAAGCTGAACTCGCTGCTATGGACCTGGGAACTGACGGCAAGCCATTGGAATAATTGAATTATGCCCCGGTTTAGTCCGAATCGGGGCTTATTGTCTTTTTAGAGAAGGTGGTAATCATGGATAAAAGCATCGTTATTGAACCCATCAAAAATAGTGTTGACGTGCAGCTCGTAAAGGTCGAAACCCTCCTACATTTCGTTGCTCCTGTGCAAAATGTTGCTGAGCGGAAAGAGGTGGATTGATGGCACTAACCATGAAACGAGGAGACACAAGGACGGCCATTAAAGCGACTCTTATAAGCCCTAAAGGGACGCCGGTGAAATTGAATAATGCTTCGGTAAAATTCAAAATGGCGACATACAGAAAGGGTTTGCTCCTAGTAAATCGTGAAGCGGATATCCTAGTTGCTGACGATGGTATTGTATGTTTTGTTTTCGAGCCAGAAGAAGTAACAGCACTCGGGACAATGAAGGCTGAGTTCGAGGTTACTTATGAGGACGGAAGTGTCGAGACCTTCCCGAATCAAGGGTACATCTTAATCAATTTTGAATCTGATCTAGCGTAGGAGGTGGATTTAATTAATGCCTGATGAACTTAAACCAATGATTAAAATAGGCAACATCACTCCTCCTCAATTCTTGAATGAGCAGGGAGATTGGGAGCTCGTAAGGGGATCGGGTGGTTCTTACCGGATGCAGTCGTCTGTAGAAGTGTCAGATGAACCTTTCAGCGGCAGCGGCAACTTAACAAAAGAATTTACAAGTGAGATGACTGGGATCGAAATAAGTAATGATTCGGTACCTGGAACAGTTGGGGCAGCGGATCTAACTTTCACCATTAACGGTAAAACAAGAGTGGTTAAAGCTGGAGAAGTCGTGTCAGGACGATACAAACCTTTTACGGTCGTCACTATCAACAGCACGGTACCCTGGCGTGCTGAGGGTATACAAACAATTGGTGGATCTGTCGTAACTCAACCCCCAATCGACACCACTCCACCTGACAACGTCACCAATCTCACTACATCAAATCTCACTGCTACAAGCCTGACACTAACATGGAATGCTTCTGCTTCTAGTGACTGCACTGGTTATGATGTTTACCGCGGATCCACTCTACTCGCAACTGTAACGGATACAACCTACAATGTTACTGGGTTGACTCAAGCCACCCAATTCACATTTACAATCAAGGCAAAAGACGCAGCGAATAACATTTCGTCGGGAACTCAAACCACAGTTACAACTTCCTCAAGTGCTGACACTACATCGCCAGCGAACGTTACAAATCTTACAACGTCTAATATCACGCAGACCGGTCTAACACTGAACTGGACCGCTTCAGTATCGAGTGATGTAGCATCTTATGACATTTACAACGGAACCACATTCTTAGCCAATGTTACGGGAACGACCTACAATGTGAATGGCTTGGCTGCTTCTACAGCCTATACTCTTTGGGTAAAGGCTAAAGATGTGAGTGGGAATGCTGCAAGTGGAACAAGTGTGGATGTAACAACGAGCGCACCGCCGGCGGATACAACAGCCCCAAGCAATGTCACGAATCTCACGACAAGTGGATTGACGCAAACAGGAGTAACTCTCAATTGGACGGCAGCAACGGATAACGTCGCGGTTACGGGGTATGACATCTACAGTGGCACCAATCTAGTGACGACCGTGACAGGGACCACATACAACGTCACAGGGCTTACAGCAGGCACTCAGTACACTTACACAGTTAAAGCAAAAGATGCAGTAGGGAATGTGGCGAGTGGCACAAGCACAACGTTCACGACTACTGCAGCTGCGGATACAACGCCGCCTAGTCCCGTTACAGGGCTTTCAGCCGGAACTCCGACAGCAAACAGTGTGCCGCTTTCGTGGACTCTCTCCGTTAGTGGTGATGTGACGTCATATGAGGCGGCATACTCCACAGATGGGACGAATTTCACGGTGTCGAGCGGATCTATTAACCCATCTTCAAACAGCTACACGGTCGGAGGGCTTACCGCAAACACACTTTTTACATTCCGTCTTGTTGCTATAGATGGAGCAGGAAATCGCTCAACGGCTGTTACGGTGACAGCAACAACAGCCACTACGACCCCTTCTTTACTTAGCATTACGGATGACTTTAACCGTGCTGATTCTGCTTCCCTTGGAACTACTGCAACAGGCAGCAAAGTATGGTCCGGCGGCATTCAAATTATTGGAAATCAAGCAGGAAGTTCAACATCTTTGACGAGTACTGGGTGGACGTACGTTGACGCCGCTAAATCTGATAACCTGGAGATCAACGCGGAAGTCACAATTCCTTCCACGTTCTCAGCGACAATGGTAGGGATCTTGTTCCGTTAT
The DNA here is from genome assembly GCF_031456485.1 of Bacillus sp. 3255. NCBI lineage: Bacteria > Bacillati > Bacillota > Bacilli > Caryophanales > Bacillaceae > Bacillus > Bacillus sp. 3255. The sequence goes on along the minus strand of NZ_JAVDUS010000017.1, from coordinate 75,276 downwards.
ATCAGTGCAGGTAGCCTATACGCCTTTGGCTTCAAATCGGATACAAAGCTCGGCATCTTCACTACGAGTCCAGCTCCAACCGGTGGTGCAGAAACCGTCGACATTCCTGCTGACAAAACTATCGCAAGCGTGGCGGGTTCGACTCATACTCTGAAGGTTAAGTTGAGCGGGCAATTAGTGGAGTGTTTTATGGACGGGGTTCTGCAATTCTCCTTCCTCGACACGCTGATGTTTGCTGCAACGAAACACGGAATAGCTTTGTACGGTGCTACTGTTCCGAAGTTCGATAACTTTATCATACAAGAGGTTGTGGATCTTGAAGCTCCAAGGGTTTCTAACACTTTAATGGATGGAGTTTATCCCACCCCACAAACAGTCACTCTCTCGACCATCAATACAGAGACCGCTTCGATCTACTATACGACCGATGGATCTACTCCTGATAATACTAAGACACCGTACACGGCACCTATCTCAATCCCTACAACTACGACGTTGAAATATCGCGCGATTGACAGTCTTGGTAATGTAGGCGCGGTGTATACAAAGGTTTATACAATAACACCTATCGCTAGTGGAAGTGTGGTCATTGCAGACAACTTCGACCGTTCAGATTCCGCTACGACCTTAGGTACATCTTCTTCCGGCCACACTTGGACTTCTGGAAACGCCAACGGACTTGGGATCATCAGCAATGCTGCTTACTCTTCGTTCGCTGCAGGAACTCTTCTGAACTGGATCGATTCTGCGTATGCGAGTGGGCTCGAGCTGTCAGTCGACGTATCGGCTGACGTCGCAACGCAGTACGGGATAGTGTTCCGATACACAGATCCATCCAACTACTTGGAACTGGTGCGTAAGGGTACCGCCGGCACGCACACCATTCAACTGATTAAGCACGTTGCTAATATTCAAACGGTGATAGTGCAATCAGTACAAGCAGCGATCGCCGCACCGTACAAGCTGAGAGTAGTCCTTGAAGGTAAACGTATAAGAGGCTACCTTGGGTCGACATTAGTTATCGATCTTCAAACAAGCGTTTTGTTCGGAGCAACCAAGGTAGGGTTGGTATCTAATGGAGCGACCGATTCAAGGATGGATAACTTTGAAGTTAAAGTCATTTAGAAAGGAGGAAAGCTTGCATGATTAATAAGCCTCCAGGTCATTCACACGCCAACAAAGGAGATTTAGATAGGGTCGGCATTAACAATAACAACAAGCTTACGATAGACGGAGTTGAACAATCAGGTGGCGGGAATAGTCATACGCACCCAAATCTTGCGACGTTGAATAAGATAGGCGAGAGTGGGGGCATACCGACTTTTAACGGGGCACCGTTTGGCGGAGGGAGTGGCGGGGTTATCTTGGATAACTCCATCACAGCCCGTCAGACTCGCTTTCTGAATGAAGAGATATTGCAATGTTACAATAAGGCGACAGTCACGACGGATAGGCTTCTTGGGGCATCTACGGGCGTAGCGAACACATACACCGGGGCTTTCGTAACGGACTTCATTGAGGTCGTAGAGGGGCAAACATACCGTACTAACTTGACTTGGAGTAGTTGCTACTACAACGCAAGCAAGCAATTCGTTTCGGCCGTTACATTTGGTCCCGTTCCTTCGGGAATTGGCAATACGTTCACTGTTCCGGTGGGGGCTAAATATGTTCGGCTTTCTTCGACGACAAACGGGGACCTTATCAACCTTGGATACTTGAGTGAAAACATATATGTCACATCGGCCCTGACGTACGATACACGGCAATTGACGATAAGATCAGAGAACATACGGCAATCACTTGTTAAGGCTCTTAAACCGTCATACAGGGGGCTAAAGTACGCAGGAATCGGAGACTCAATTTCAAGCCCACCTGGAGCGTACCAAAAGACGGTTTGTGAGAACTTGAGTCTTGAACGCGTCACTCTGTTCGACATGAGCGGCGACCGCTATTGTGTAACGTCCGGTGGCATTACAGGGACGTTGTTTGAAACCTTGCAGAATGTAGTCACAGCCGCAGACGTTATCACTTTCATGGGTGGTACGAATGACATCGGTAATAAATCCCCCCTCGGCACATTTACAGATAGGGAAATCACAACGTTTTACGGAGCGCTGCATAAAACATTTAAACTCGCTATGGATAAATTCCCGAATGCAAAAATTGGCGTCATGTCACCAATTCAACGGACAGTCGTCTCACGTACAGACATGCTACAATACATCGCAATCATCAAAGAGGTTGCAGAGTATTACAACTTCCCATTCCTGAACCTGTACGCAGAAAGCGGCATTGTTATCGAGAAAGGCACAGATTTCATAAGCACTTACATGCCTGATGGGACTCATTTAAACGACGCGGGACATCTAATCATCGCCAAGCCGATTACAAGGTTTGTGGAGTATTTGCTAAATACATAACTTGTAAAATTGGCCTCCGATCCGATCGGGGCTTATTTCAATTCTGGGAGAGTGGAGCATGTATAAGAAAATATTAGCAGATGGATTAGGATTGCCGACCACACAACAAGCCGCAGCCCTTACGACATCAACGGGAATAATCGGTGCAATTCTCACTTATGCCTATGGGGGGTGGTCGGAATTGCTAAGCTTTTTCTTCTTGGCGATGGTGATTGATTATGTAACGGGCATTGGAGCTTCTATTAAAGAGGAAAAAGGACTGAGCAGCAAAGTTGGCTTCCTTGGAATCTTCAAGAAGTTCCTCATGGCCGTGGTGGTTGTGCTGGCACATAGGATGGATATCTTACTTGGCACCAATGTCTTAATGACGGGTGCTATTTATTTTTATCTAGCCAATGAGCTTATTTCGATCACTGAGAATTACGGTCGGCTGGGGCTGCCGATGCCTCCAAAGCTAAAAGAAATGATCCAGGTACTTAAGGCAAAAGGTGATGGGACGTCACAAGATAAGGATGTGTAGAAATGAAAGGATTCGACTGTGCAACCCCATTAACTGCGAAGACAGCTGCATTGTTTGCTGCAGATGGTTTTCAATTCGCTGCTCGTTATTTGGTCCCGGCTAGCAGTTGGAAAGCACTGAAGAGAGAAGAAGCTGAGGCTCTAAATCAAGCCGGCATCGATATCATTTCAGTGTTCGAAACAACTGCTGATCGAGCACTTGGCGGCCGTGCTGCCGGATTGGCTGACGGAGCAACAGCTGTTCAGGTGGCTAAGCAAGTTGGGCAACCGATCGGCAGCTGCATCTATTTCGCAGTTGATTTCGAGGCCAGGGCTTCTCAGATGGCAACAGTGATCGAGTACATACGGGCAGCAAGTGAAGCCACTCCGGATTATACAACTGGCGTTTATGGCTCATATGCAGTTATTGAAGCCGTATATGCATCCGGTGCCTGCTCGCGCTTCTGGCAAACACGAGCATGGAGTTATGGTAAAGTTTCTGACAAAGCCAATATTTATCAATACGATTGCGGGCCGCAAGGTTTGGGTCTGACGTTGAACGGTATCGGTGTTGATTTGAATGAAAGCTTTGGAAATGAAGGAGCATGGAACAATCTGAAAGTGAAGGAGGAAGAACCGATGCTTAAAGTCGAGGATGCAAATAAGGTCATCGATGTTTTAAAAGCTTTATATGGTTTATGTATTGATCAGTCTAGTAAAGATGAAGTCCATCGATTGGCAAATGAATTGCGAAGAGTATCAGGTCAGCTTCAATAGGTAACAAAAGTTTAAATTCCCTCATTGACATATAAGGTTAATGAGGGATGGTGACTATTTTAAGCTGTGCTAATTCATACAGCATTTTTTGTATTTTTTTCCGCTACCACAACTACAGGGATCATTTCTGCCGAGAGTTGTTTCCTTATTGTTTTTATTGTTTGATGTAGTTAAGTTTGAGTGCTTATTAGCATTGTTTTGTAATGAATATTTGGTAAACCTTTCTGCTAATGCCCTCCGTTTCATTTCTTCATCTTCTTTTATCATTTTTTTTAATGATCTTGCAGATGCCCGTTGAATCTCTGTAGAGACTTTGGCAGTACGCTTAAGATCCTTGAAAAACCCTTTAATATAGATTTCCCCATCTATAGTATTTTGCTCAATCAAAAGATCGAGATTAATTGTGCCGAAATTAGCCATATCAGGCAATACCAAAGGTGTTTTTCTACGTGTGGTTCTTTTTAAAATTTCAAAAACTCTACTATGGTATTCTAGTGGTACAGCATCGAGACCAGCAATAGCAACACCAGTACGCCAATCAACCCAATCAGTAGCTCTATATTCCGCGGTTAAGTATAACGAACTATCGGTAGGCATTGCGTTAAATCCATCGATTATTGGTTTTGGTACTTGCCTTCCATTTGGATTTTGAACAAAGGAAACAGGCGTGTCAGATTTTGCTTTGAAAGCATGCTTTACCCCGTTGATAAAACTGTCACTGAATAGTGACCTAACAAATTGATGTCTGTGACGATAAATTAGTACTCCATCTATTAATTCAAATTTACTCTTTTTCCAAAATGAGTTCTCCGTAAACATTCCACATTGAGGACTTATTAAAGCTGGAAGCACTTCATTAACATAATCATCCCAAACAATTGCAACAAGACGAACATCATCTTTGTATTCTTTCTTAGTAACATATTGTTTGAATTTATCTTCAGCACTTGTAAGAAATTCTTTTACTGTCAATATCCTAGGATCTGATACTTTATCCTCATCTGCTAGGTTACGGTTATGTAAATGAGATGTTACTTGAATCCCGCTCTGTCTAGTCACAGCATATTGATCAAGATCTGGGCTTTTAACTTCGACAGCATAATAAATATTATTCGCTTTAGAACGGAATTCAGGGTTTTTTGAGTTTAGGCTTACTTGTGGTTCAGATAAAAGATATTTAATGCCATCTTCCTTGTCAGCAAACGTAAGCGCTTCTTGTATTACAAGTATTTCGGCAAAGTTGGAATAGATCTGATGAATTTGAGAAGTTTCTGAAATACGATTAATCATTTTAACAGCAAATCCAATTGATGATTTTTCTATTTCTACAAGTACTTCAACTAGCATATTAACAACGGGATGCACTAAAATTCCATATTCAGGCATACTGAATTCATGAACACAATGGCTCAAGGAGTGGCCTTGTTGAGGGATTTTTTTTTTTAAGTACAAATGGATATCGCTATGTTTCAAAGTTAATTACACTCCTGGAAAAATATATTATTAACTCACTCTTTATCGATATATAAATCTCATAAATCCCCCACTGGCCGTAAATGGCTGGCGGGGGATTTTTTCGTTTTATTTAAGAATAATTTCTGTTTCTTTATTATCTGCGAGTCGAGTTAAATTCTCACCAAGAACATATTTAACAAGAAGTTTGATGTTTGTAATATCCTCAAGCTTACTGCTTTTTACAGGGAAGATGATTTTCCCTTGTTTAACGACCTTACCATTGAACTCAGAAGTAATACGTTCATCACCAGATAATGTATCTTCAATTTGCTCTTTAGTATTGAGCACGACAGTGGATTGATCTACAAACCATTCCACTTTATCATTTGAGGTGTTTTCGACAGTAACATCAAGAATAATGGCGGCTTTCGCTTCAGAAAATGAATACTCTTTATATGCTGGATCAAGAGTTACTTTAGATATATCCATAGTCATAGGTCCATTTGTAACATTCACTTTAACATCGTAGGACTTCGCTGGATTCGCAGCTTTAACCGGACTGTATCCTTGACCTGTGATTTGAATTTCCCGCTTTTCTCCGTCCCACTTAACCTCAGCTCCGAGAGTTTCGCTAACAACCCTCAAAGGAACATAACTGGATCCGTCTACTACCTGAATGTCCGAATTGATCAATTTCCCGTTAATAAATAATTTAATATCAGAAGCAGCATATGCCCCGACTGCGACAGAAGCCGCGATGATTCCAGATAGTCCAAGTGCAACTAATAGTTTCTTCTTCAAGTGAATTCCTCCTCATTTTGTATCCCCATCATTTCTGTAATACCTACGCCAAATCCTACCAAATAGTTTCATTAAATTTACATTTAATCCTCTGTTCGCATTTTCCGTTCCCATAAAATTTCACTTGCATAACTATTACGTCCGCGGTGTATAATACTAAAACACGAATGAATGTTCCCATTTTGAATGAATTGAGGTGTTCTATGGGGTTTACAACTAAAGAAGAACAAGATGACATTACCACATTTATCTTACTCCCAATGATTTTAGAGATGATCGATAATTGGATGACTTTCCCTGAGAGTACACCGCTCAAACACTTGCATCCAGATCAGTTCCAGCAATTGCTTGATATGATTATGATTGATCACGTTGAATCTAAGAAACGCCTCAAAGATGCTGATATTAAAGTTGTGAAGGCGTGGAAAGTAGGATCGACACTTGATTATAAAATTTACGTTCGGCGATTTGAGGAGAGTTTTGGCATTTGGAAAGGATATGCAAAAGCAGAGATGTCAGTACGGTTAGGAAGGTATGTAGCTCGACTGGATAAAAGTAAATTCAAGCCAATAGTCGCGGACCCAACTGAGAAGAAAGAGTTAAACGTCGATCGTAAAATGTTTGTTAATTTTGATTAATAGGAGGCATTTCTGGTGGGTAAGAAATTAGAACATAACGGTCTATGGGAATCGAGTCGGATGATGCTACCCCAACATAAAGAAGCTGCGATAATTAAACGTAAAGAAAGTCAACGTCTCCCGCGGCCAATTCGTGACGATCAGGGGATACAGATCATTTCAGCTACGTTGAGCCAATCGCAGATATACAGGAAGCCGATCGTTCTTACTTTATACGATGAGTATGAGACGAAGGAGTTAACCGGAATTGTGACTCGCAGCCAACGTAATGAATTTCGATTTGATACAGAAGACCCGTTTACTGGTGAGATAAATTGGGATTGGATCAACTACAGTGATGTTCTTAGAGCCGAATTAAGCAAAGAATGGACAGAAGATGAAATGATTGATCCCTAATTTCTAGGGCATAAAACAATACAGAGGATAATTGGTAGTAAAAGAGGGCATAATAAATAAAATTCTAACCCTGCCAAAAATAATTTCGTGATTTATTGTTTATACTTGCAAATTACGAAGTACTCGCATATGCTGGGTGAAATGAACTAACCTCGGCTCAACGGCCGAAGTAAACACATTTAATATACTTGTCTTACGTACCAAAAATCGCAACACCGGGACTGGAGAGGTAAATTGAATGTTATATCCTTCAATCGATAAACTGCTTGATATCGTGGATAGCAAGTATTCGCTAGTTGTAGCTTCTTCCATGAGAGCAAGATCATTACGTGACGGTGCAAAATCAAATTTGAAAGGTCAAAAGTCTGACAAACATGTGGGAATTGCACTAGAAGAACTTTACGGCAACTATATCAGTTATGAGAAAATCTTGACTGAGATAGTCGATAAGAAAATAAACAAAGGTTAGTAGCAAACTAGCGTCATCGGAGAAATCCGGTGGCGTTTTTTTTTACCAAAAATCCTCGACAGAAACATCGTATCCCATCTTACGAAGTGCCCCTACAAATTTAATCCTCGTTCTTGCATGTGGGTGGTAATCCTCATTCCCACAAAGTGCTGCCATTGTCATTCGATCGATACCCGCGGCTACCCTCACTTTCTCTTGAGTAAGTTTATTGTTATCCAAAAAACTTCCCGCTTTTGTTCTTGGCTTTCCTAATCCAAACATATTATCCACTCTCCTTTTATATCACCAGAGTGGACAAAATCTATGAAAAAGATACAAGCCTTTTCAAAATTACTTACAACATGCCCAAGCATAGGCCATATACCTATATTGTCAGACAACAAAGAGAGGATGATGACGATGGCAAGAGTGGTGCATCAAGAGAACAACTTTATCAAGCAGGCAACGCGTATGGGATTAGAGCAAATGTTGGCGGATGTTAATTTGCTTTTATCAATGGAGCTTACTGAAGGTCAGAAGATTACTAACGAGGAGATTAAAGCACAAATTCTGAAGCACCTGGATGAATTGAAATGATGAAAGAAAAGCGATTTACGTTTCGCGTTAAAGGTTGGTTGCTGGAGAAGTTGCTCAAGGAAAAGAAACGTGATGTTTCAAAGATCGTTCGTGAGGCATTGATAGCGCACTACGGAGGCGAGTCAAAGTGATTATTCCACCACAAGTTTTATCGATCGTTGGGATAGCGATCATCGGCCACATCGGAAATAATCTTATCGTTAGCATGGGTGGCAAAAACTTCGCGATATTCTTCACAATTATCTTGGATGTGGCGGCTGCCGTAGTTAGTTTGAAATGGGTATGGGATAAGGTCGGGGAAATCGCCCACACATTCGGAGTGATGTTATGAAGATCGCTCTAGTTCCTAGGGTGTGTTCGCAGCTTGTTGACCAATCGAATTGTGCAAAGGCAATTGAATTATGCGGAGTTGACACGAATCCTGACGTATGCACCGCTAAATTAATTGGCAAAGCGTTTGCTGATCCGGAACCATTTGTAGTTACAAAGGCATTATACGGGTTTGGTCAATCCACTTATCACTTTACCATGCGACATGGCCACAATTACTTGCATTCCTTAGTAAAAGATCTAATTCAAAATATTGGTGGAGATGGGCAGATTGGCGTCGTGGGAAGATTTATCTCAGATGTGCTAGGGGTGCAATAAATGATTAGCCTGTTCACTGGCTTCTGTATCTTTGCCGGCAGCGTTCTAGCCTATGCTTCAATACCGAGCAGCCCCAAAGAATGTGTACCATCTCGAAGTGCGAAGCTGATCAAAAGGGAGGATGGTAAGGATGTTTTTATTACCATTAGGCGCAGGAATGATGGCAGCATCAGCGGTTTTACTAACGAAATTTCGCTTAGACAAAATGAAAGAGGAATCGAATCATTACCATATCACCATAGAGGATGAACCAGATACCATAATCCCTTTCAATCGTTTATCTGAGAAGCAAGAGAGCAGCAAAGAGCAATTTAAGAATATGCTTCGAACTGAGTTCGATATTGATTGGCCGCCGTCTGATAAGTTCAAAAAGTAGGTGTCAGCATGAAGAATACTCTCGCATGGACAATTGCAGTAACCGGCATTACCGCTGAAATATTTATTGCAACATTAGATTTTTGGTTTGATGTTCCACACTTCATTTTTCATATTGGCGACGACATGCATTTTACTAGGAGGTAATGTTTATGAGTTGGCTTGTAAGAATGCTTGCAAAAGCTTCGCGCGTTGATATGACGGAAGTTATGAATCAACAGACTGCAGATGATGTCATTCACATCATTAAGGAGCTGCTGCTTTGATGTCTGGTCCGTTAGGTGGCTTGCTTAAGTTCTTCGCGAAGGAGATCGGCAATAAAGGAGGTAGAATAGTCGCCAGAGATATCCAAGCGGCTGAAAGTTCTTTCCGATGGACGCATGCAGATAAGATTGCTGATCTCAAAACCGATGTCGGCCTTTCTCCTTCATATGTCGAAGAGTTAATTGATAAAAGCAGCAAGGTTGAGGACCTGGATAAAATCTATAGGTACCTCAACAAACCAGGTAATCATTACGATAACTCATCGCTCCATAGTTTGTATCAGAAACTCATGAATAAAGTCATTGAAGTCGACAACCAAAACACCATGCGTGAAATGATTCGTGTGTTCAAAGAAAAAGGAATGTCGATGATTGATCATCTAGATTACTTCGTATGAGGTGGAATATGAAAATTGGTAAAACGGCTTTCGCTTTAGCTGCCGTCACGGTTTACATCGTTTGCCCGGCATACCGCTATTACATTATTGGGTCCTGGATCGGCTACAAGATCATGAACGATAAACCCCGTTTCCGTGTGGTGCCCAAAGACTCCAAAACTTATAACCGATTGGTGGGGAAACCGGCATGATCACTCTGTTCAAAGTCTTGTTTCTTCGCGAGCATCACGAAGGAGTAACACACGGGAAATTGTCCAACGCTTATAAATGGCAATCATTATTTAAGAACCGGTGAAAGTCCGAGCAACATTCTCGGCTTGTTCCCGGTGAAAGTCAGGGGTGAATGGTACAGGGAGGTAATTCATTGCTTGTTCGGCTTAACTTATGTGACATTCACCCCTATTAATTTTTTCGTATCCTTTCGTTTCGTTCCACTCAACTCACTTATTCGCGCATTGCGCTCACTGGAGGTGCCGCCATTATGGCCGATCCATTCTGGCAAGATCAACAAGGTTCAACACCAAATTCAAATTGGTTTAAAGATCACCCAAAAACTACGCTTGTACTTCTCTTATCTGCAGCTTTAGTCCTCGTTCTCGTAAGCATATGAACTACACACAACGCATTCTTCGAATACTCAATAAGCCATTGCTAAAAGACATCAAGGAAGGGCAAAAGGGTTGGACGTATTACAAGCATAGAAGGGTCATATGCGGGTGGGAAATCGGATTCCATGTACCGCTAAACTCGTCCTATGAAGAGGCTGAGAAATACCTTCCTGCGCTTATAGCGACGTGTGGGAAAGAAGTTGAGTTAATCAACTTCAAGGGGCTGCTCGTCTGCAGAATCATCGAAAAAGATTGGCCGTTTCCTTTGCGCTTTAAGAAGGAGCACTTGAAGCAGAATCAATTGCTTATTGGCTACGATCGGTTAATGCAACCTGTTTACCATCCCCTTAATGTTCATATTCTGGAGGGCGGTGCGTCCGGTGCAGGAAAGACGGATTGGCAGAGATGGATTGCATATCAACTTCTTTTGCAAGGTTACGAAGTATACATCTGCGACATGAAAGGATATTCCTTCTCACCTTTTGAGGGGCTTGTAACGGTTGCGGATGAACTTAAATCCAGCAGGAAGATACTTGTGGGATTGGTGAAGGAGCTCGAGAGGAGAAAGGCCGTAATTCAGTCGAGGGAGTTTGGGAATCGTGAAGAGACTGTTGCTGCTTTCAAGCCGATTGTTGTACTCATTGATGAGGCGGCTGACCTTTCGCCAACCCAGTACGCCGCGAGAACTATGGATAAGGAACTAGCATTCGATTGTGATTATGCAATTGGATTCATCGGTCGAAAAGGACGTGAACCTAAAGTGTTTTGCATCTACGGAACACAGCGGCCGGATGCTAGAGTGATCAATAAGCAATTCAAAGATAACGTTGAAGCTTCCATTGCATTCCGAACTAAGGATCACTTCGGGTCCCAAATTATCATTGATCGTCCTGGAGCTGAGAAGATTAATCCTAAGGATAAGGGGCGTTGCATCTATTCCCACGGGGAAGATATTTTAGTTCAGACTCCATACATTGGCGGCGATAGAGAGTGGGAGAGATTGTTGGCGCCACTCAAGAAAGGAATGATCATCGAGAATGGCAACTCTGAGCGCACCAACAAAGAAAGAAATTATACTGAAGGCTCTTTCACAAGTTCCAATAGCTCGCACGGATCAGATAGCAAAACTGTTCAACTTAAATTCCAGCCCACTAAAGAAAGCTTCACAGAACCTTCAGGAACTGCTTCAGGAAAAACTAATCGAATGGGAATGGCACAGACGCGCAAAAATATGGCGTCTAACACGAAAGGGCCTGCAGATGATGAATGGGTCTAGGCTGCCGTGTGAGCACGTTGAGCACGCTTTGGAAGTTGGGGAGATATATTTCACCTTGCAGCCGTTTCAATGGCTCTACGAATACAAGCAGGAGTTCAGTTTTGCAGGCAGGTCGTTAGTGTGGAATCCAGATGCCGTATTTGCTTTTGTGACGCCAGAAGGGAAAAAGAAGTTGGGTTGTGTGGAGGTCCAGAGAACACCTTTAAGTGTGAAGCAGTGGCAAAGTAAATTCTCTGTTTATAATTCGTTTTTTGAGGAGGCTTATAAATCAGCAGAGTTTCAAAATTGGCGGTCAGGAGCAAGCTCCAGCGCAATTATGCCTCACTTATATGTGATCTCCACTCAGAAGAATATCGAGGGTTTGAATATCGCAAATCGGGAATTGAAGGTCATTTCTAGTGTCATGGAGTTGCAATAAAGAGATGAAAAGCTTATTCGACTTAAGTTGATTCTAAAAGGAATTGTTCGGAATACGTTGAAGTATTAGATAAAGTTAGATTTAGGAAATCAGGAGGAGATTGGGTTGGTCGGTTTTTTTACACTATTATTATTCGTTTGTTTTATCGCAATTATTGTTGGGTTGATTAAACCGAAAGCCGTTATTTTTTGGGGGAAGGCAGAAAAAAAGACTCGAGGGAAGGTGTTGCTCACCTACATTCTGGGTATGATCGCATGTTTCATACTTGTCGGAGTTAGCGCACCTAAGACAGACAGTGAACCTGCATTATCGCAAAACAAGGATGCAGTCACAGTAAAGTCAGAAGAAGAAAAAGATAAAAACCCTACTTGGAATGTTAAGGATCTGCACGCAGACAAAAATGGTAACTTAGCACTTGGGGTTAAAATGCTGAAAGCAACTGGCGATATACCTCAGGGAGCTGAAGTTCCAGCTGAGGATGTATTAAAGACCCCATGGAATTACTATGGCAAACCGATTAAATTTACAGGTACAATTGGCATCGTGCAAGACTATCCTCCTGGTAGCGATTTTGTTAAATCTGGAGTACTTTCACAAGTTGTTTTCACTGCTACGGATGGTACTATCATTGATTTATTTTCTACAGTCGCAAGTGGAAAACTGAAGGTAGGGAATCAACTAACATTAGTCGCATATCCTGTAGGTCATGTGGAAGTGGAGAATAAGCTTGGAGGTAAAACAACTCAGCTCGCTGTTGTTACTAACAAGGTTGAATAAAATAAAGCAAAATGCAACGTGTGAAAGCCCGAGGAAAGAGGACTCGGGCTTTTTCCTTCAAGTACCAATAGTCATGTATAGCTCTAAGGTGTACGATTATTATGGGTGATGAAGATAATGTTTATTCCTCCAATGCTTCTCCAATATGCCAAAAACAATGAACCGTTTGATGGAATTTCCACATTAGCAGAACTGAAGTGGGACGGCATTCGATTGATAGTTTCTAATATGGATGAACTCAACTTATATACAAAGAACACCAATGCAACAGTGAAATACCCCGAGCTGCACAATCCGCCAATTCCGAAGGGAACGATATTGGATGGTGAAATTGTAGTTCTTGATGAACTCGGGCGTGCAGACTTTGAATCAACGAACGCAGGATTCAGATCCAGCAAGAGGCGTAAACCCGTTGTATTTATGGCTTTTGATATCTTGTACCACCGCGGCATAGATGTGACTGGATTGCCGTTAGTACAACGTAAGAAATTGCTTGAAGAGACACTTGAGGAGACAGAGCATTATAGAATTGTTCGACCGATAAAAGGTAGTGCAAAGGATTTCTTTAAGATCGTATGTCAGCATGGGCTCGAAGGTATTGTGATTAAGAAGAAAGACTCGAGGTATGAAAAGGGAACGCGTTCTTGGTCGTGGCAAAAGGTAATCAATTATCAGAATGCCGAGGTCTACATAACTGGGTACAGCAAGAAGGAATACTCTTGGTTGCTTGGATATCCGGAAGGAGAACGTATACGGCCGATCGGCACTATGGAGCTCGGAATCACTCAGTCTGCTCGTGAATCAATGTGGCCTGTGTTTCAGTCGTTTAAGAGTGGTGAGAGCAAGGATCATGTTTATGTGAAGCCGGTTGTACGCTGCAAAGTAAAATATCGCGATTGGTATAAATCAGGGGCGATGCGTTTGCCGGTGTTTGAGGAGTTTATTGTATAGGGGATGAATTATATGGAGTATCGTGTAAGACACATGGAGACCGGCAAAGAGAAGATACTTAGTCACTTAGATGTGAATGATATGGACTACAACGATGCAGGACAGGTTGTAATTTTTGATACGACATTGCAAGCCTACCTTCTAATTGATGAAGAATAAATAAAAGCCCGGGGATTCTTTCCCTCGGGCTTTCGCATTGTCCGGTGCTTCCGGTACGAAAACATATTAACATCTTCTTCCAAACTTGTCTATTGTTTTTTCTTATGCATAATAACGTTTTAGATAATCGTCCCATTCGATTGACGTCTGCGTTTCCGCCAGCACATCAATCAAACGGCTTCGGTCCCAGAGTGTCACGCCGAGTTTCCGCGCTGTCTTGACGGCAGGTGCCGTTAAGGTGGAGTTCGTGACCACCATAGCCTCATCGCAATCATAGAAGGATTTACCCGCAAACACTTCCTGGACGGCTGATACGCCAACCGTCCCGCTATATCGTTTGCATTGGACGGCGATTTTTCTTCTTGCTTTCTCGATGATTAAGTCCACGCCGTCGTCGCCGCTGGCCGGCGTTAATTGCACATTGTACCCTTTGCGTCGGAATATATCCGCTAAAAAATGCTCAAATTCCACGCCTTCCATTTGGTCTACCTCTTGGATGTCGGAAGCCACCAGCAAGTATTCTTCGAGAATCCGCTTTTTGTATTTCGTAACCTCTGAAATTTGCCTTTCTGCCTCGTCTAAAACACGATTCTCTATTTGCTCTCGAACAGGAGGGATGGGTTCGGGAATCAGTTGCGGTTGGAGCATTTTAGTTTCATCTTGACGCCAATAAAAAATAAACACAATCAAAAAATAAATGCCTGCTGATATCCAATAATCAGCACCTAACAAACTACTGTCAAATGAAGCTGTAAAGGTGAAAAATCGATGCAATAAACCTTCCGCAAGCGCGAGTGAAAGACTTATAAGAAATGAAAAGAACCAGCCTATCAAAATAAATGATAACCCAGTAAACAACAAAACACGTAGAAATTTCTTCGCTAGGTATTTGACGCGTTCTGAAGCGAAACTGTCTTTGTATTTTCTCATGATGGCAATGTTTTCACCTTTTATGCTTTGAAAAGTAGCGCGGTGTTTCAGTTCTTCTGTCTTATAGATGCGGTCGATCTCACAATCCACGCAGAACGCCACGATTTTGTTGTTCTCGATTTTCTCGAACAGCTCTTCACGGTGTTTTGAGCAAAGCTTAGACAATCCAACTTCCCCTCTTTTCTTTTTGAAGAATTATCGTTATATATATTGCTTTTGCATCGTATAGAATGTGAAGGATGATCGGAATAAATAAGCTGCCTGTTGTGAAATACAAATACCCCGTGATAGCCCGAATATCGTTGAACTGATTATACCACTTAATCCCTGCATAAAGTGTCCAACACAGAAAATCACCGAGATAATCACCAATGCCCATAACTCCGATAAACCCAAGCTTACCGCGTAATGCTGTAAGAAGCTAATTTTGACCGGATTATGACATTTATGCAAACGAATGTTCTGTTATATTGAAGGGGAGCTTGTATACGTTTATTGCCGAAAAAAATACATACCAGGGGATGAATTATGCACAAAGAGAAGAAGATTAATGCATCAATTAACATGGCAGTACTTCAAAACGTAAATGTTCTTCAACTGCCACTTGGGAATATCTGCGGAATATATAATGAAATTTGCAGTGGTTGTTACCAGATATTTCTTAACAATCTTGAGGAAGATCATGAAATGTGTGACAGGGCTTTAGTTATACTTATGAAACACCACAACAGTAGCCAAAAAGGTATGACAAAGGTTTTAACCATAAACGATTTACTTCCTATGCGTTATTGAACTATTATTTTGCTTTAATTGAACAGTGATTTTATTTTATGTTTTCCTTGATGACGTAATTTACAAAACCCACCATTTGTTGGTGGGTTTTGCTTGTCATTGAACTAACGTTCCTCGTTAGTTTTATAATCAGGACTATAAAAAAACATTTTCGCTATGTTGCTATATCACTGGCTAATTTTATGTAATGAAACTCTAACGGCTCTTGGACCCTTTGTACTATCATATGCCAACTCAAACCTCACTCGAGTCGATTCCCCATTTATTAAAGAGAACCTTTCTTCTGCATTTCCCTGAAAATCGCTAATGTGAAAAAATATATCCTCCTTAAGATTAGGAGTTTTACCAGCTACCAACTCAGTATGTTTCAGAATAAAACCAAATCCTCTGTCTTTGTTAAAGTCTTTTACATGACTGAGGTAATAAATCCATTTCCCCTTATTTTCGACAATATTATGGTTTTCAAACTCCCCTTCAAATTTACCTTGACGTGTATAGAGGGTGCCAAGTCCATGATAAAGACCGTAATGGTACCCCCCACTATAGGAAAGTTTATGTCCGTAATAACCCCAATCTTTCTCAGGATTATATGAGACACCAGACCCATGAAAGGAATCATTTTGCCATTGCCCTTGATATGCTATATTCCCATCCTCAAAAAAAGATGTTCCAACACCGCTTTTTTTATCTTCTACCCATTCCCCACAATATTCTTTCACTGACCTTGCTTTATCATAATAATCAATAACTCTGAAAGAACTACCATGACCGTGCCTTTTATCGTTAAGCCAGTATCCATCATATATTACATGACCGTTATCGTATTCTTTCCCCCGACCATTCCGTTTTCCGTCTTTTATGCCGCCCTCATAAATAATAGTACAACCTGAACCTGATACTGAAGGCGAATCAATAACTTTTAATAAACGGTTGTTCTTTTTATCAATAAAACTATTTTTTTTAAAGTTACCCGAAAGTAAATCTCCGGCTCTAAGCCTGTATACACCTTTACCTTCTATATTTCCTTGAAGCCATTGCCCTTCATATTGAACTAAGCCGTCGTCATAAAATGTTTTTCCAATCCCATTGCGTACTCCATACTGAAATTCGCCTTCATATAACAATTGGGTAATAACTTTATCATATGTTCTCCTACCGTAATAGGCTTTTCCTTCACCATTAAATATTCCGTCTATAAAGTTTCCTTCGTATTTGGTAAGTAGGAAAAGAGCACCCGAATTACTTCCGTGATCCCCCAAAAGATTAGTTTTTTCCCCTGGTTCTAATTTAAGAAAATCGTAAAATTTTCTATACAATGCTCGAATATCGGTTGTCTCAAGGACACCATACCCATGAAATTTATTATTTTTCCATCCCCCATTATATGTTCCTATTTGACCTTTAATGGGAGGGCGGGTCCAAAGGTCTTTATCTGGTTGGAATACAGTATGCTCCATAATTACCGCATCCACCCATTCCCCGTCTTGCAAATTTCCTTCAATCCAACATTTACTTTTGTTATCATTACTATAAGAGCCGTAAATCATGATAATTGTTTTGCTACCAATATTGAGTACCTCTAAGTGGTCATTATCTCTAGGCACCATTATTTTCTTATCACTTACTCCTTTAGTATGATATGAATTATTCCTGTAGCCAATTTCATCCGAAAATATATTTCGAATTTTTTCGAAAAAACCCATTAACATTCCACCAATCTTTTTGATTTTTCAAGACATACCAATAATCGTATTTTTGGTATTTATACCATACACTGATAGTGTTAAACTGCCCGTTAGCTTAACGCTAACGTCAGACTAGTTCAAGAAAATTCTTTAATAAAAAAGGTGAGTCATTCCATTAAAGGAGACACACCTTTTAAAAATAAATTACTTAATGCTGCATTTCATGAAGACGATGTATTCAAAATAATTGTAAATTACTTGTTCTTCCTCTTCGATTCACCAAGTCTCTCCAAGAAAGTAACCTCCATAATCCGCAAAGTATGCTCCATCATCTTTTCGTCAAGATCAGAACTTTTCCTCAAGATATCTTCCATCTCAATCAAAAATTTTCTTCTTTTAATTTCATCCTCATCAGGTAATTCATTACTTTTAACAGTTGGAGTCGGATCTTCGGTTAGTCCAAGTAAAAAGTCTGAACTCGTTTTTAGTGCAGTGGCTAATCTACCTAGAACATCACTTGGTGGAATGCTTACATTTCTTTCGTATGATGATAAAACCCCTCTGGTTACACCTACTAAATCTGCACATTGTTCTTGCAGCATATCAAGTCTTGCTCTGCGTTCTTTAATCCGATCGCCCAATGACACTACAATCACCCTTTGCTATATTCATGTTTATGTAATTCAAAATTACATAAATTTATATTGCGAAATTTTAAAATGCGTGGTATATTCGATTTACAAACAGGACAGGAGGTGAAAAATGGAAATGCTAAGAGCTCCCAGAAGGTCTAAATCAGCTCCGAAGAAACAAGATAGAACTCAAAAACCGCGGCAACGGTTTCGAGAGTTACGTCTTTCTAAGGACATCACTCAAACCAGAATGGCATCCGACCTTCGCGTTACAGATATGACTATTCGTTCGGTTGAGAATGGCACTAACGACCCAAGTTTAATTATGTCTCTTATCTACACTTTTTATCTTGGGGGCACTTTCGAGGAATTGTTTCCCGACCTTGTAGAAGAAGCGAAAATGTACTACCATTCGTTACAAGAAAACTTTTCAACCGTTTAAGATTTATCTTCGATGCAATTTATAATTACATACAAAGTATATTACGATATTAAGAATATCGCAACGCGGAACATTCGTTCGTATTTAAACATCTTTCTTTGAAAGAGGTTTATTTCCGCATGCCCTGTATGTAAATAAAAATTACATGGCTGGCATATCATGCAATTCATTGTTGAGAGGAACGGTGAATGCTTTGCAACCTGATTACAAATCATATCTGGTTTCGCTGTTACGCCATGCAGTTCAGAATGATCCGATACCCAAGCCAGTCACTATGCTTCAAATGTTCAGTGATATCGTTAATAAGTCCGCTGAGATCGACGATGACAAGACACTAGAATTCATTCACTGCATGATGCTGCTGCTTAAATCCTTCACGGAAGACGGTGAGTAATATGCGCATCAAAATAAATGGCCAAGATATTGAACCCGGCAGCCGCGTTACTATCGAAAGCTCCAGTTACTCCGATGCTCAAGGTTTACTCGTAGTCATTGCCGGCGCTGTAGCAGCGTGGCTCTGGTACAACTCCTTCTAAAACTTAAAAAGAGGATGTGTTCTCATGATTGGTATTCACGAAGTTCACCGTAAGATGGCAGAAATTGCTTTTATGAATACGAACGAAGAAGGAATCCTTGAATTGGATTCGGTCGCAACTATGAGAGTCATTCAACTTCTTAAGAAAAACATGGAACTTGTCTGGAAGCATGACAGCCTAAAAAGCCTAGCTTTAGAAGCTCAGGTTGCCGGTGACATGAGATGGGTCCAAGAAATCTGCATTCAAATTGAAGAGCTTGAAGCTCAGATGATATGAAAGGAGTCTTCCAAATGGGTATCGATAACCACACATCCGAATCCATCAACCATCTTGTCAGCTTCATAAATTCCTAAACAGCGGCGTTGTTCTGGAAGCTGCAAAGGATTGGCTGCGCGGCGAGATTTATCAAATAGAAAAAGATCTTGGAATTCAATATGAGGGAGAGTGTGCGGTGTGAACTTGAATGAGCTACTTCCCAAAGAATTAAATGCTACCGACGTCACATTCGTTTGTATTGGAACAGACCGCTCAACCGGTGATTCTCTTGGACCTTTAGTAGGTACGTTCCTCAGTGACCTAGGATATGACGTTATTGGGACACTAGAAAATCCTGCTCACGGTATGAACCTAAATGAGCGGCTGGAAGAGTTGAAACCAAACAAAACAGTCATAGCAATCGATTCTGGCCTCGGTCTAGTGACATCTGTAGGGAAAATCAAGTATCAAAGAGGCTCGATACAACCGGGTTCTGGAGTGAACAGAGAAGACCTCCCTAAGGTTGGTGACTATCATCTAATGGGGATCGTGAATGTTGGTGGGTTCATGGAATATTACGTTTTAGCAAATACACGACTATCTCTCGTAATGAGAATGGCTAAAGAAATGGTTCAAGAAATAAAAGTAGTATTGCCATTGACTGCCTCCTTTCATGAGGTGGCGTCCGGAAAAGAAAGAGAGGTAAATCAATGCCTAAAACAATAAAATTCGTCTCACTCCACCTTATCAGTTACACCGGACACGACGAAATCACAGTCAACTTTGGCGACGTCACAAAGCTTACTGGAAAGAACGGTCAAGGCAAATCCTCCATCGGCGGAGCTCCTGTTTGGATCTTTTGGGGGTGCGACTTAACCGGAGGTAAGTTCGATCCTTCGCCTACTGACCGTCCATTTGACCGCGTATACGGTTCTCTGACGCTCACTGTCGCTGGAGTTGAACAAACGCTAGCCCGTGAGATTATCGGCGGTACAAATAAGTTCTATGTGAATCAAGTGCCTATGAAAGCTAAAGAATTCGAGGCTCATGTGGCAGGTTTATTCAGCAAAGAGCAGTTCCTAGCGCTCTACAGTCCGGGCTTCTTCTTCACTCAACATTGGCAGAAGCAACGGGAACAGGTTATGCAGCATGTATCGGCGCCTACAAACACCGAAGTTTTCAAAGCGATGTCTCGCACATCTTCGGATCAGAAAGACAAAGAAATTGTTCTTAACCCTCACGCACTTCGGCTCATGGATGAACTCAAAAAACATTCAATTGCCGACCTGGAGAAGAAGTACACAGACCTAAAGGGTAAAAACGACAAGCTACATATTCAGTCACAAGGAAGCGTCAAAACACTCTCAGATCAGCTTAAAGCGCTGGGTCCTGCTGCTGAGATTGACAGAGAAGCATTGCAAACTGAAGGCGAAGAGCTTGATAGAAAGATTCAGTCTTATGAGGCTGATAAATCAAAGGTTACACAATGGGAGAATCAGCGGAGCCGACTTCAAATGCAGATCGATCAGCTATCCCAACGGATCCTTGATGGCAAGGCAGATCATGCAAGAACAAAAGCGAATGAGATTAGTACGACATGCAATTCCTGCGGCCAAGAGTTGACGGAAGAAGCTAAGGCGACATCGCTCGGAAATAAGAAGACTATGGTGAACGGCATAGCCAAAAGAGTGAACGACATGCTCGCACATAAGAAGGATCTCGTTGCTCAACTTGAAGCCTTGCCGGAAATGGAAGGCCCGAACTATTCTGTTGCAGACTTGATTAGCCGTATCGGTGAAATTAACTCTATCCTGCAGGCAGACATCACACGGTCAAAAGCGGCTGCTGAGTTGGAGAAAGCGAAGCAAAATGAGGTTGATTATCTCAAAGCCAAGAATGACTCAATCTTTGTACTTGATGCAATCAAAGCATTTAAGGCCAAGGAAGCTGAGCTCCAGGTGAGCAAGGTGCAAGAACTTTTCACCACATTATCTGTTCGATTGTTCGATTATGTCGCTTCCACAGGTGAATATAAGCCTGCTTTCGTCATCCAGATGGATGGTAAGGACTATCCGACCTTATCCGCGGGTGAGAAGATCGGCGCCGGCTTAGAACTATCGGATGTACTTTATAAGCAAAGCGAGTTAATTGTGCCGACGTTTGTGGATGGGATTGAATCCTTCACTGGCAAAGTCGCGGTGTATGGGCAACTCATCACAGGACGCGCGGTGCCGGATCAGGAACTGAAAATTGAAACGGAGGTTATTGCATGACCATTCTAACATTCATCATCCTGGCACTTGCGGTTTACCGAATCACTCACCTCATCGTCTATGACAAGATTTTCGAACCAGTAAGAAATAACTTTGTAACACGGGACTTCATTGATTATCAGTTTACTTATACTCTCCAAGGTGGTTTTATAAGACGCTTCATCGGCAGTGTTATGAACTGTTACTGGTGCGCAGGGATATGGGTTTCAGCGGTCCTCATTGGATCCTATCTCATAGCACCGACCATAACCTTCTATGTAGGCCTGATCTTCGCTCTATCGTCCATACAAGCAATTCTAGAGACGGGGGTACTTAAGTCGGTGGGCATGCCGCTTGATATGGTTGAAGTGAAGTCAGAGACTGAAGAGGACCCACTGAGTGTAGCGCGGGGCATTAAGAACGCATTATTTCTGAGTCTTATCTTCTACCTAGTAATAACGTTTATCGCATTAATCGTTATTAGTCTCTTTGGGTGACACATATGAAGAACCAGATGGCAAGTCTGTCGCTGAAGGTTTTTGTTTTATATGTTCACCGTGAGTACAGCACACATGAAATTGCGAAAATTTTAGGTGTTAGCCAGAGAACTGTCTCAGGTTACCTGAAGAAAATCGAATTAACGAGCAGGTCATTAAAAATATTGATTCAAAAACAAAGAAAGTTGAATTTGCTTAACGCTCAGACAAAGCAACAAGAACTTAAATTAGGGAGGATTTAACATATGTCAACTCAGGTACAAGTAATTGGAGATTTCACGCAAGCAGAACTGGACACTATCAAAAACACGATCGCTAAGGGCACGACGGATGCTCAATTTAATCTCTTCGCTCGGACAGCTGCTGCCGCTGGACTCAATCCATTCCTTAATCAAATTCACTGCATTGTTTATCAAAGCGAAAAGTACGGTCCGCAAATGTCCATCCAAATTTCCGTCGAAGGCATTGTAGCACTCGGTAAACGACATCCTCAGTACAAAGGCTTCATTGCTTCGGAAGTGAAAGAAAACGACGACTTTGAGATCGACATGGTTACTGGAGAGCCTAAGCACCGGATTATTTCCATGACGCGTGGAAAGACGGTTGGAGCTTATTGTGTTGCGTATCGTGAAGGTGCTCCGAATATCGCGGTAATCATTACGAACGATCAAGTGGATCACCTTACTAAGGGTCGGAATAAGGATATGTGGACCAGTTATTTCGATGACATGATTGTAAAACATGCAATCAAGCGGGCCTTCAAACGACAGTATGGTGTTGAAATCAGTGAGGATGAATATGCCACACAAAACAACCTAGACTTGAGCCAATCTCAAGAAACTCCGCAACGTAAAGACATCACAAGTGAAGCGACTCACACCAACACTCCGCCAGCTACAGTAATTGAAGAACCCAAAGTCGATCCAGTGAAACAAGCAATGAATGCTATTAACGACCGGTTCAATCAGTTAGGGATTACAGATAAAGCAGCAAGAAATCAGTACCTGAAAGATAACAAAATCACTTTCAAGGATCCGAAGGTACCGACTCTTGCTGAGTTGCAAGGCGCAGTCTTGATGCTTGATCAGAAGATTGCAGATAACGAAGAGCCACTCAACTTGGAGGAATAGCAATGAAAGTTAACATCATCGCCTCCGGATCCAATGGTAACTGCATTCATCTTCAGAGCGGTAGCACGAGCATCTTAATCGATGCCGGCATTGCCAAGACGAAGATCGAGCAGCGCCTGATTGATAATGGAATTATACCTGGGGAACTAACAGGAATATTCATCACCCACGCTCATGGTGACCATATTAAAGGCTTGCCGCTTTCTAATAAGTACCGCATTCCGGTGTTCGCAGGTGAAGAGGAATGGAAAGACATCTCGACTGTTGATGAAGAATTAAAAAATGATATCGACGATTACTCAAGTGTTCTATTAGGTGGCTCATGTGATGATGGATGGTTCCAAGTGGTTGCATTCAATACTCATCATGACGCCTATAACCCTCTAGGGTACGCAATCAAGGGATCATGTGGTGAGAAGGTTAGTGTTTGCTTGGACACCGGTAAAGTAGATAATGACATGCTAGAAGCAATGGCCGACTCAGACATCTATATTATCGAAGCAAATCATCATCCAGATTTAGTCCTAGCATCTAACTACCCGATCAGCACCCAAACCCGAATCCTTTCCGATATCGGCCACTTAAGTAATCAGCAGACAGCAGCAGCTCTTAGCAAACTGGTTAAAGGCAAAGGCGAGAAGATATACCTTACCCACTTATCCAACAGCAACAATACACCGATGCATGCCCGGGCAGAAGTCATGCGAGTTCTTAGGGAAAAAGGATTAAAAGAAGGACATCATTATCATTTGGAGGTGTGCAGTGAATGAAGGCAATAATTCAGAGATGGGAAAACGATAACTGGTATAAAGGAATGTTGAATGAACAATTCTTCGTAGAACCTGCAGGAACAAGCCATTACTATGTTCGTGGAAAAGGTGTTCATGCTGGAAAAACGATTAAATCCGAGCACTGTGACATTGTTATCTTGGGAACAACTTTGAGTGAAATGGTCGGAAACATCGAAGTTCTTGAAGAAGAAAGGGTTCTTCTGCTTAAGCAAATCGAGCGCGAACTTGAGAGACAGAAGCCGGTTGTAATTCCGTTAGATGTAGCGGATGCGATTGAATATTTCCGCTCTTGCGGTTATCGAAATATTGATTTTGTGAAGTATTTATTTGGAGTTGAGCGAGATGGTTTCAATCAACAATCTTTAACAATTAAAGAATTTATTCACGATAACGGCGGCGGCGACCTATTCCTGAAAGCTCTAGTGAATGATTACACGATAGAGACATTGGAGAGTAAAATTGAGGCGGCTATTCGAGCAATTCATAAAGAATGGAAGCAACTTGATTTTCCAGACGTTCAGGAATCCGATGAGCATCTAACAAAATGTATAACTGAGCGTGTTTCAGAAATCATTCGTGAGGATCATGCGACTCAGTAAGTGGGTGAGGTGAATGGCAAGCCCGCAAAAGGAAAAAGGATTCACACCGGTTGCTAATGAGATTCTAGATCAGATATGCCAGTACAATCTCAACGGGGCTCAGCTTCGGATCATTATGAAGATATGGCGGCAGACATACGGATATGGCAAGAAGGATCACGAATTTGCAATCAGCTTCATTCAAATGACAACCAAGCTGGCAAAGAGCACCGTAAAAAAAGAGGTCGCTGCACTTATCAAATCCAAGGTTCTCATTGTCACAAAAGAAGAAACGAACACAGAGGGTCGCATGTTAGGGTTCAATAAAAATTACGAAGATTGGATGGTTCCGAAAGGAAGTGAGTCCGTGAAAAAGACAGGTCAAGTTGATTTGTTCGATGAGTTGGAGGTACATGATTGTGACCCTCCAAACACAAATCTTGAGGTATACGATTGTAACCCTCCAGAGGTATACGATCATGACCCTCAAAGTAAGGAAAATGGTTACTTTGAGGTATACGATTGTGACCCCATTAAAAGAAAAAGATCTTTAAATAAATTATTTAAAGATAAGAGTAACGAGTATATATTCAATTACTTTTATAGTAATTACCCAAGAAGAATATCAAAAGCTGCAGCAAGAAAATCATGGGATAAACTGAGCAAAGAAAAAGGATTCGATGCAGCACGTATTATCTCTAATACAATCAACTTTGCTGAGACATGTAAACTCCTTGAAACAAAAACGAATTTCATACCTCACCCTTCGACTTACCTCAATCAGAAAAGGTATGAAGATTATTCAGTGGTCGATCCCGAGGGCTTAGTGGCGGAGAAGAAATCAAAAGTTGCAGATAACGTCGACTTCTTACTTGGTAATATGGGCGGTGGAACAATTGACAGAACAAGAAGTCAGACTCTTATTGGCGAAGGCGGTCGCGGCCTACCCGAATAAGGCGCCAGATTTTAAAGCCAGTCCGGCAACTTTGCAAATTTGGATTGAACGCTTAGCTTATACTGATCCGATCGTCGCACTTGAAAATTTGAATCGCCACATCGATAACGAGAAATTCTTCCCTGATATTGCCGACATCGTGAAGAAAAGAAAGATCGACACAAATAAGCAATTGAGGCTTCAGACGGAAATGCATTTCTTGCAGCTGGATTCATGGTCTGCCAAGGATGAACCGCCCCCGGATAACTTCTGGAAAGATGTCAGAGCGCGAATAGCAGGTGAAGGAACATGAAAAACATCATAGACACGCTCGGTATCGATATGCCATATGACGAGGCGAGTGAAAACGGGGTTGTCGGCGCGATCCTTGTAAACTCATCGCTTTTCGAGTCGGTCAGTGAGAGATTGAATGGTGAAGAGTTCATTAATCCGGCTCTCAAAACCGTTTATAAAGCCATGGGAGAGGTTGTAGATGCTAAGGATCCGCTAGACCTAATTACACTCACATCACGCCTACAAGACTCCAATAAGCTGCAAACAGTTGGCGGGGTAACATTCTTATCTAACCTGGCCTCTGCTGTCGGAAAGTTATCCAACGTCGATCACTACATCAGACGAATTAAGGAAATGCACCGTAAACGTCAAGCCATTGAATATGCAGCTGACCTGCTTGATAAGTCTGTACAGGATCAGGACGTAACTGAGTTCGCCTCCCAAGCTGAGAAGTATGCTGCAAAGATCAGGGAACAAGATAAGCCGGCCACCACGTTCAAACCAATTAGAAAGGTTCTGCTCAATGTATGGGACCAGTCAGAAGAACGTTATAAGAACCGGCATGAGTCAAAAGGGATAACTGGCATCCCCACTGGTTTTAATGACCTCGATAAGATGACAAAGGGTCTCCAGCGATCTGACCTTATCATTCTAGCTGCCCGGCCATCAGTGGGAAAGACAGCATTCGCCCTTAATATCGCTCAGAAGATAGGTGTAGCAGCCGATGAGGTAGTAGCAATCTTCTCCCTCGAAATGGGAGCAGAGCAGCTAGTAACGCGCATGATGAGTACTGAGGGACATATCGATGCTGAGAAGATGAAAACCGGATTTTTTGAAGGCGATGATTGGGAGAAGATGAGCGGGGCAATGAGTTCACTTGCACAAGCGAGAATTTTTATCGAGGATACACCAACTGTTACGGTGCATGACATCCGGGCGAAATGTCGGGAACTAGTGAAGCAACATGGAAGTCTCGGTTTGATCGTCATCGACTATCTGCAGCTTATCTCAGGTAATGGCAGCAAAGGTGGAGGCAGAGGGAACCGGCAAGAGGAAGTATCGGAAATATCTAGAGAACTGAAGCAGATTGCAAGGGATTTGAATGTCCCAGTCATTGCCCTATCCCAGCTCAGCCGAGGTGTCGAGCAAAGGCAAGATAAGCGTCCAATGATGTCGGACTTAAGAGAATCGGGTTCCATTGAACAAGATGCTGACATTGTAGCTTTTCTTTATCGGGATGATTACTACGACAAGGAAAGCACGAAGAAAAACATTGTTGAAATGATCATTGCAAAGCATCGTAATGGCCCGTTGGGAACTGTAGAGCTTGCATTCCTAAAGCAATATGGAAAGTTCGCCAACCTAGACCGCTCGCACCAGGAAAAGGCGGGTGATGTTATTGAGCAGGGTTAATCAGGTGACGAATGATGAAGAACGGCAACTCATGCAAAGCAGGATCATTAAAGCCTCAATCGTTATTGAAGACATGCCAGATAGTGCAGAGAGAACCCGTTTAGTTGCTGCTTATGATGAGATGGTTCGCATCATGAAGGCTTACGATCGGGCTCAGTACTGCAAGCAATACCCGGGAGTCCGAACTATCTATGAGCAACTTGGGTGGGTTGTGGCAGATGTAAAAACAGAGCAAAGGGATACGTCTGTCCATGACGTAACGGAAAATATCAAATCAGAAGTTAAAAGTAACTCAGGATTACATGAACAGCCAGATAGGGTGGAAGATGATACTCCAGACTGGCTGTAAAGGAGGCTTTATGAAATCCATCACCATTACATTCAGCAACGTAGAAACAGGTCACGACGAAGAGAAGGCGCGGCGCAAAACGCTTGAAGCATTGGACACTCTGATCGATGAACTATGCAAGCCGCCAGTTGATAAAGAGGCAGCGCTGAAAGCATTCTTCGAATCTGGGCAAGGATTGGTCAGTATGGTCCGGGCAGCTGGCAAGGAGACTCTTGTTGGTGAAGATGTAGGTTTATATGCTGAGGAGTTTATTCGGCAGCAGAATGAGATGCATCTTATTGTGTTGCGACAAAGAGGGGTGGTTTCTTGAATACACTCACCAACTCTCTGATAAATGGAATGAATGTGCTTAGCCTTTTCGATGGAATGAGTTGTGGTCGTATAGCTTTAGAACGTGCTGGGATAAAGGTATCAAAGTATTTCGCGAGTGAGATAGACCCGCACGCCATCAAAGTGGCAACAACAAACTATCCTGATACTATCCAAATCGGTGACATAAGAAATGTGAGATGTTCCGACCTTCCTAAGATTGACTTAATGATAGGTGGCAGCCCATGCCAAGGGTTCAGCTTCGCAGGTAAGTTATTAAACTTTGATGATCCTCGTAGCCGATTGTTTTTCGAATATGTTCGGCTATTGGAGACAGTGAAACCGAAATACTTCTTACTCGAAAACGTGAAGATGAAAAAAGAATCCGAAGCAGTCATCACTAAATATCTCGGGGTAGAACCGGTAGTTATTAACTCCTCTCTTGTTTCCGCTCAAAATCGAGTTCGTTTGTATTGGACGAACATACCTGGATTAGTTCAACCAGAGGACAGAGGTATCACATGGGGAGATGTAAGAGAGCGAGGGGTTGAAGCTGAACGGTACTATTACACCGAAAAGGCTTTGCAATGGATGGAACGTCATGGATATAGAAAACAAAAGGTATTGAAGGTTCATGAGGATCACGAAAAAATGCAAATGCTTGAGGCGTCACATCATAAAAACTACTCCTCTCAGAGATTTTTCGGAATTTTAGATAACGGAATAGAAAATGGTGTTCAAAGACAAGCCATTGCAGCTATGCGAGGCCGTTACATTGATGATGGGAATTGGAAAGATGGTCAAGGGAAAACAGTTCAGTATATCGAGTTCCGGAATGACGGCAAGTCTAATTGTCTAACAACAGTTCAAAAAGATAACGTTGTTGTTCCATTTGAACACTATGAGCGTGTGTTGGCTGAGGATTTCGCCTATCGATACATAACACCTTTGGAATGCGAACGACTCCAAACTGTTCCCGATGGTTACACGGATTGTGTGAGCAACACACAGCGTTACAAGATGCTCGGAAATGGATGGACGGTGGATGTGATCTCCCACATTTTCAAAGGAATAAAGGAGGCAAACACGAGTGGAACAACAAACTCCTACAGCAAAACATACCCATTATCGCTCCAAATGCCCGAAATGCTCTTATCCTAATATACTCAAAATTCCGGTTATACAACGTCGTAAAACTCTGGAGTTCGCCTGCAGCTTCTCTGATCCTAAAACAGGAAACTCACTCTGCGGAGCCCATTACACGGTGCTAGTAGAGGAGACAGAGACGTTTGAATTGGCTCAGCATAAGGTGAAGCCTTACATGAACAGCGCTGAGCGAGACGCCTTCATCGTTCTTCTCGCCTTAGCGAATGAACTGCCGGCCGCAATGTCCAAGATTCCAACAATGCCCCAGATGTCCAACTATGCGATTGAACAAGCAAAAGAGTGGATCTCATACGCTGTTAATGAGTGGGTTAAAGAAAAGGACCAGAAAACAACTGCAACGTTGTACCGTGAGAGCCAAGTTTATAAGTTTGGCTTAATGCATAAACGTGAGGCTCGGGAAATTGTCAGGAAGAATGCAGCGCTAGATGCAGAGATGCGAAATGAAACGGTCAAAGAAGAAACGGATATCGTTCTCAACATGGCTCTTGCCACTCTGCAATTTGCTTGCAAAGAGTGTGATGGATCACCAGAGAAGAACGGTGGATGTCCGGTGAAGAGTGCCATGGATAAGCTGGCGATTCCTCCATATGAAGCGATCGAGGCTTGCCACTACGCATACTCGGGACTTACGGATGATGAGATTGCCGAACGCAAGGCGGTGACGACGCAATGAAGTGGCGGGAAGCAAAGAATTATCAACTCGCAGAAATTGCATTCAATGACCAAGGATGCAGCTTGGAACATAAGCTGGCTGCCCTTGAAGAGATAAAACGACGGAAGCGTGAGAGTGCTCACAGCATAGTTCAACAAGCCAAGATAAGGAGGAAGCGAGCATGACAGCGATGTTCAGAACACCAACACTATGTAAGTATCCGGACTGTAAAGCAGTCGCAAGAGCAATGTGGGCTTTTGTCCCTTTGTGCCCGGGGCATCATTTAACAATCCGGCATGAAACGATGAACTACTACGCTAATAAATTCAGCTATCAACACCGGCAGCATTATTTGCAGATAGAACCTTTGGTTCGAGAGGCAAGGGAAGCATATTCGAAGTTAGTAAAGCGGCAGTGAAAGGATGAGAAGAGTTGAGGTTTGTAGGAATTGATCCTGCTACGCGAACTGGATTTGTCGTTTTAGATGAGTGCATGAACGTCCTCGTAGAAGAAGAATTAAGAGGTAAGGGAACAGGTGCAATGAGTATCCCGCAGCTGGTTTCCCTTGAAGATATGCTCTTCAAACGTCTTCAGAAAGAGGACGAAGTGGTCATAGAATCAGCATCGGTAAGCACTCAAATGGCTATTACAACAGGGATGATTCACGGAGGCCTCCGGTCGATGATTCATAGGGCTCGCTTGGATTTTGACGACGTTAACCCGATGCAAACAAAAAAATATGTCGGTGTCACCGGTTGGGTTAAAGAGGGCGGAAAGAATCGCAGGCTCAAGGATGCCGAGAAGAAAGCTGCCGTGAAGCAAGCTGTACTGGAACACTTCGGATACACACACAAGAGTGATAACGTCATTGACGCTTACATCATTGCTCGCATCGCTGTGAATGTTCATCGTTCACGTAATTTGCTTCCAGAAATAGATCGTATGCCTTATCAACTTGAAGTCGTTGAAGCAGTTTTAAATAAAAAATAAACCAAAGGATGAGTGATTCAATATGACAATCAAAACAACAGCTTCTATTAAGAAAATTACAAGTGGTAAAGGTGTAGAAATCGTCTTGAGCCTACCGTCAAGCGTGAGCCTCGATGATTTGAACGAACTGAAGCAGCGCGATGAGTTTTACCTGGCCCTTGGAATTTCCCAAATGGAAGTCCGGGATTACTTGGAACCACGACGCGGACTGCAGGTTGTTACGAATTCCGGCGCTGTTGAGTCAGTTAAGGAAGATGAAAATCAACTGGCGATTGACGATGTGGAAACGAAAGGATCATCCGATGTTGAGGAACAAACAGAAGAAGTTAATGAGCAATTAGAATCAGATGAGGCCCACGAGGAACCAGATCTACCAGAAGAGGACAGTGAGGTGTCTGAGGACGACCTTCCTTTTACTCCGGATCCCGATGAGGAAGAGGATCAAGATGCCCCGTTAACGTTCTTGGACGAAGAGTAATCTTTCAATGCCCCTGCTAGTCGGGGGCTACCGATTAAGGCAAGGGAGGACGCAAACATGTTTCAGGTATCGGATAAATGCTGCAACCAATGCTTGTTCAGCCCAAACAAAATAGTTTCAGATAAGCGCAGGGACAACTTACTCAAAGAAATATGTAAAGAACAAACTTACTTTGTGTGTCATAAAGCGACTATTGCAGGTAAGGAAACTTGCTGCAGAGGATTTTACGAAAGTCTTGGTCATCATTCACAAATGATTAGAATTGCAGAACGTTTAAGTGCTGTTGAATTCGTATCAGTGGAGTCCTAGCCCATGAAAAAAGAGCGAGTCGAAATATATCTACTCCCTCAAATCGTGATTCACGGGAAGACATATCGAGCAACAAACTTCAGGTGGAACCACAAAGGCAAGAAATGGGCCGAGGTTGATTACTGGATCGATGGACGCGGCTGGCAAGCAGTACACGATATTGACAAGATCGGCATGGTAGCTCGGCTGCTATGGAGCCAGAGAACAGAATAGGAGAGTGAACGATGGATAAGCAATATGAACAAGTTAAGCAGTTCCACACAGCATGTGGAATTGAAATGCCGGCTACACCGACGATGTTGGGGCGAGAAGTTGAAACAAGCATTTTATTTGGTAATCGTATGGATGATCTGTGTAAATCCATGAAGAAGTTTTCGAAAACATGGACTAATGCAGAGAATAGTCCTTTCCCTGCAACGTTCCCAGTCCTTGACCGAGCATCATACATGCTTGAAGAACTCACCGAGTTTATGCGAGCTAAGACAATTGAAGATCAAGTGGATGCTTTGGCGGACTTGATTTACTTTGCAATTGGAACATACACGCTAATGGGTGTTAAGCCTGAGCCTATCTTTGACATTGTGCATGCTGCGAATATGGGTAAGGTTGGTCCGGATGGAAAGGTTGAGCGAGATGAACAAGGGAAAATCAAAAAGCCTGTTGGCTGGACCGATGCCTATGCTCCAGAAGAAAAGATTAGGGTTGAGATATACCGACAATCAAACCCGACTAAGAGCTTCCAAGGAGGCGATTGAATGATACAACTACTAGCTGCTGAAGCCGTCGTGTTCGAAGGTTTAAAGGCTGGGAAGTCAGTTGCGCAAATCACTAAGGAATTCAACGATCCCAAAGGAACTAAAACTCATAGCCGAATTAAAAAGATGCGCGAGCTTGGTTTAATAACGCGTGAGGGAACTAAGAGAAATTTTGTGTACTTTTGCTCAGATCAATCTTATGAGATTGTCGAGAAAAGAGAGCCGAAACCTCCAGTAGTATCCTTGCTTACCGAACCAGATGAAACACTAAATGGGATGGTTAAGTTCTCGTTAAGTGAAGATAAGCTGCAGTTTCTGAGAAAGAACTATACGACAATGAGTCGAACGCAATTAGCTAAAAAACTTGG
Source organism: Bacillus sp. 3255 (assembly GCF_031456485.1). Classification (NCBI taxonomy): domain Bacteria; kingdom Bacillati; phylum Bacillota; class Bacilli; order Caryophanales; family Bacillaceae; genus Bacillus; species Bacillus sp. 3255. The sequence continues at coordinate 42,835 of NZ_JAVDUS010000017.1, read as the reverse complement.
CGTAAATAAGCTTGAGTTAACCTATGTGATGCATAAGCTGGGATTAAAGCAAAAAGAGATTAATGGCGAAGCGGCTGTTGTCACATAATTAAATAAACAAATATAAGTGCTACGGCTACGGTGGTGCGGATCTGATCTCTATTAGAACAGCGTTTTTATTATCCTTCTCCATCTTTTGTAACAGTTCGAATAACTTTAATGCAGCTCTCCATTGTTGTTGGTCTGCACATGTCTGCATGATATCAATAAGGTCTTGCTTAGATGCCATATGATGAATCGAATTAGGGATTGTCACCATCTCCTTTCTACTCAATTTATATCCAAGCAACAGACCCTATATGATAAAACCCCGGTAAGTTATTCATTAGAAATTGATTAGAAATTAGAAAGGTCTTCAGAGTAAGGCAAGTAATTCAATGAATATTAAGGAACATTGGAAAGAGCCACCCCCACCGGCAAGGGGATGGCTCAATAACCAAAAGGGGATGAGATAATGTGGCCCTACATCAATAACATATTCCAGAAAGTGGTAAAGTGCTATGAGTATAATGCCTATCTTACCCCAACAGTAGCGTCCGGAGCATAAGGGAAAATTTGAATATTGAGGGACTTAAAAATTGCAGTGTGAAACACAAATTCAAATAACGGAAGATTCATCTACAGTTTCATATCCTTCTTCCAGTAAGATTTCCTTGATAGTTGAATGTGAGTATAAATGCTCTCGAAGAAAACTAATCCTTCTTAAGACAGACACAGCATCATTAGCATAAAAGGTGGATTTCCCTTGTTGGACAGTGGGTATGAATTCATGGTAAACAGTTAACCAATTTCTGATAGTAGTTCTGGGGATTTCCAACAACTCAGGTAGTTCGCATAAACGGTACTTCATAGTGACACCAACCTAATTCGAAGTGAGGTTTCTTTTTATAGTCAGTGTATGATTCTAAATATTGGAAATTACCTTAAGGGCTCAAGTCTGACGAACAAGTTTTGAATATTGAAGAACTTAAAAAAGTGCCCGAAGGCACTTATCTCTTACGATTGTTAATTATAGAGCAAGTGTAACACTTATACTTCGTACCTTTGATTTGTTGGATATTTTCGCAGTAGACACATTTCACGGTAATGCTCACCCCCAAGGCTATTCTGCCCGGAGTGCTGGAAATTAATGAATATTGTATCGCAGACTTGAAGATAAACAATTAATGATTGATGGCACTACTTGAATATTGAATTAGTTAAAAGCCCAAAGCAATATTTCCTCAGGCCCAATTTGATTATGACATACGTTACATTTTAAAGATATAAAAAAGAGTCATCTAGCCGGCAGGAACGGCTAAATGACTAAGGGGTGGAGTCTTACAGCAATATTATATTCCGTTTATTGGTATGGTGTTAAAGGCAGAAGACCTATCCTTTAAAATGTTCACTCGTAATCAATGCCGTACTTCTTCTTCAGTTCATACAAAATCAAAAATGTTCCAATCATTTGTCCTAGACCAAGACCAGCTTCATATGATTTTTTATCTTCAGCATCAATGTATTTGCTCATTCCTAAGTCACAGAGGATTTGCAATTGTTCATGGACGAATTTATTTAATTCACGATCAGTAGTTTGGTTCTTATCCATTTTAATCACCCACAAAAATATTATCACAGATAGGTGATTAAACAAACCAAGCAGTAGTCCGTCCTTGATGCAACGCAAAATGCCGGAAATGAAGAAAAATGTAACGGAGAATAGCTCCAGTAAAAAGGAGTTGGATTGTTTGGCTCAATTAAGCTTAGGTGACGATTTCTTAAAGGAGATCGATCGGGATTTAACAAAAGAGGCTGTTGAGAGATATTTAGCTGAATATCGCATGTTCAAACACATGGATTTTGAGTCAAGGGAAGCAACAATCACGGCTGCATACTCTGATATGCCGAGGAGCTCACCGACAAACGTCACCAGTGATCAGACCGCTAACATAGCAATTTTCAATGTTGATGAGCCAGCCAGAAGGAAAAAGCATTGCGAGAGGTTGGAAGCCGCAGTTAAGAGGCTGCCGCGGATGGAACGGCTGTTAATGGAAAGTCGTTACCTCTCGGATGATGCTGAATACATCACAGATTATAACGTATACAACCATGTTTTTAATCCGCCGATCGGAGCGACGTTTTATAGGAAGATCCGAAACAAAGCCTTCTACAAGATAGCTCTGGCGCTGGATATCGAGGTTTATAAGGAATCAGAGCCTGATAAGAAGCAGCGGGAGAAGAAGGAAAGCGAGAAAGATGTACAGCCTTAACGACATAGAATAATATGGGTGATGCTTATGGGGAAACGTGAAGGCAAGCAGGTGAAAAAGATAAAGATCAATTTCATTCCTGTAGAAGGCGATGTCTTGGAAGCTATTGCTTCGGCCGTAAATACGAATGTTAGTTCTGTATTAACAAAACACGGCGCAAAGCTTACAATAGGACTCAATGAAATAATTCGTAACCACGCAAAGGTGTGATATATTTTGCAACAAAAACTGACCAAAGAGAAGGCGCGGGCTTATGTCCGCGTCTCTACGCTTAAAGATAGCCAAAAAGATAGCCCTGAGCATCAAGAGGGATTGATCCGCGAAAACGCGGCATCCGACAATGTAGAGATTGAACATGTTTACCTTGATCGTGATACCGGTACAAACATTATTGAGAGGGAAGATGTCCGCAAATTAATTGAGGATGCAAAGAAGGGATTGTACAAAACAATTTACTTTGCATCTCTGTCCAGGTTTAGCCGTGACACTCTCGATGCTCTTTCACTAAAACGGATGTTGGTCAATGCTCTAGGTGTTCGTGTTATCTCAATTGAGGACATGTATGACTCAGGTAAAGAAGACAATGAAATGATCTTCAGCATCATCTCTTCAGTTAACCAAAAGCAATCAGAGAACATCAGCACGTCGTCTAAGCGTGGCAAGAGACAGTCTGCAAAGTCTGGGAACTTCACTGGATCTATTGCACCGTTTGGTTATAAGAAAATTGTTACAGCCGAAGGCAGGAAGTCACTGGAAGTAGTTCCTGAGCATGCTGAAGTGGTTAGGCTGATTTTCGATCTATACATCAATAAAGGTATGGGTGAAAAGTTGATTGTTGGGTTTTTGAATGACCCAATTAATGAGATCATGCCTAGCCCTAAAACTGGCACATGGGGAATAAGCTCAGTTCAACGTATTTTACAGAATGAAACATACACCGGTTATGTCACGTTCTCGAAGCTAGAAACCAGACAAGTCTATGATGACATTAATGATTTGCAGAACAGAAGAAAAGTCCTTAGCTTACGCGATAAAAGTAAATGGGAGAAGACAGACTTTCAAACACATGAAGCAATAATCCCAGCAGAGGCTTTCCAAGAAGCACAACGTATACGCTTGGTTCGTGGAGGCGGAGCTCGGGGAGGGCAGCGCAAATTTGTTAATGCATTCGCTAAGATGATCTTCTGTAAGTGCTGCGGATCGGCAATCGTAGCAATGTCCGGATCCCCGAGACCGGGAGCTAGGAAGTATACTTATCTGGTATGCAGCAAAAGACGCCGGCAAGGTGCTAGTGGTTGTGTAAATAAATCTTGGGTTCCTTATGAAGAGTTTAGAGACGAGCTTATTAATGGGGTAGTCGAGCGGATGAACAGAGCGGTGAACTTCGGTTCTTTCGCAGGTGGTATAACTGATACATCCGAATACGGAAACTCAGTTAATGATTTCGAGAAGGATATCAAACGACTGGAAAAGACGATCGCAGATAATCGGATGCTTCTTTTTGGAATCAGGAAGCAGCATATGCTCCAAGAGATGAATGACAACCAGTATGAATTTGAGAAACAGCAATATGAATTAGAAATTGCTGATGCTGAACAGAAGCTTGGTAGTATCCGGGCCAAGAATGCTCAGCGAAAAGATAAGGATAAACTTCATAAAGACATTAAAGCGGCGCTTAGTCAGATTACAGCTCGGGGTACTTATGATGATGTAGAGTTTACCAGGATCACCTTATCCAAGCTTATTGATCGTATTGAGATATCTGAAGAAGGCGAAGCGGATGTATATACTGTATTGGGGCAGCTATAAGCTAGCCTCTTTTTATTTGTTATGACTTGATAATACGTTACATTGGAAATATGATTTCTCACAGTTTTCTCACTGATGAAAAGCTGCTGTGCGATATCCTTCGTCGTTTTGTCCTGCACTAATAGTTCGAATACTTCGCGTTCGCGGTTTGTAAGTAGAAATTTGTTTTTGTGGTCGCTGCCCATGGATGTGTGGAAACCATTGAAGAAAACCCAGATATATCAATGCTTTGTTATTAGTTGATGCAAATTTGATGCAATTGGTTTATAATTGGTTGCATCAGATAAATATCAATGGAGGATCAATCATGGCAGCATCTTCGGACAAGACAATTAAGTTTAATGAGAATGCGAAAAGTAATCCCTATTGGTTTCAGGTTATGGTTAACGGCAAGCGTGTCACGCGCAGGGGGTTCAAGACTATTACAGAAGCGAAAAAAGCGCGGGCCGCAATTATAACGGAGCTCAGTAAAGGGGAGTACATAGAACCAAACAAGATGAGTTTTGGTTCTTATTTTGAGCAGTGGTTATCTGGTCGGGCCAATATTGCACACTCAACCAGGAAAATGTATGAGTCATACTTTAGAACGCACATTAATCCTGTTCTCGGAGACATTCCTTTGTCGAAGATCAATGCAACACACATGGAGCAACTCATTGCATCAATTCGCGAAAAAGAATTAGGCGATGAAATGGTAAAGCGGATCTTCGCTACCGTGAATGCCTCACTAAATGCCGCGGAGAGGAAAGACCTTATCTCGAAGAACGCTGCCAATAAAATAGAGAAGCCAACTGTCAAAAGGAAAGAACGAGCAGTTTGGGACATCGATACGGTTAGAGAGTTTTTCCAAGCAACAAAGAACGAGAGCCGTTACTGGATCGCCGCTTATTTGGCTGTTATGACGGGAATGCGGCAGGGGGAGATCCTTGCGCTTCGGTGGTCAGATATAGACATGGAAAAAGGAATTATTCAAGTGCGGCGTAATTTGGTGAAGAACATGACCATATTTACCGGATTGAAGACTGAGAAGAGCCGGCGCACAATCGCGATCTCTCAACAAATCATCTCTATTCTCGAAGAGCAAAGACAAAAGAACGAGCTTGAGAAGCAAAATCCAAAAATCAAGTATGAGGATAATGATTTGGTTGTATGTAGTTCCAAAGGGACACCGGCCACGGCAACTAAAGTTATTCATGCTTGGAAAACGATGCAGCAGAATTATAAACCAGAATCAGCTCCAACAATCACATTCCATGATTTAAGACATACACATGCTTCTATCATGTTAAGGCAAGGTGTGCATCCTAAAGTCGTCTCAGAACGTCTAGGGCACTCTACAATTACTCTGACCTTAGACACGTATTCTCACTTGCTGCCAAACATGCAAGAAGAAGCCGCGGATTCATTAGAAAGTACAATTGGATTGAAATTTTAATAAAAAGAAGAGGAACTACCATGTGGGATTATGGCGGCTCCTCTTTCTTATTAGCCCTGATTTTCAGGTTTGTGCTCGATGATCTCATTTGGTTGTACTCCAAAAAAAGTACAAAGTTTATCAATGACATCCAAAGACACATTTTCACCTTTATCAAATTTAGCAATTGTTGAAGGACCGAATCCCAATTGTCGCAGATCAGTTTTTTTCATCTCTTTATCAACAAGCAGTTTAAATAAGGGTTTATACGAAAATGGCATAAAAACACCCCTTTCTGTATTATATCTATCCATAGTAATAAAAAAAGTACAGAAAATCAAATATAATATTTGACTTCTTGTACAGAAAGTGATATATTTAATACAGGAAGTGAAACATTAGGGCTTCCTGAAAGGGTGAGAAGATGAAAGATTGGGTACTGCTTCTAACGGCTTTGGTTCAACTTTGGACAGCGATCATATTGAACCGTAAAAGTCGTAAGGAGGAAGAAGAAAAGAAAAAAGGAACCAGAAAACGACGCGTAGGGCGCAGACGTTAGAGGTTCCTCGGAGGGGTCGAAAGACCTCTCCACCCAATCTTAACATAAATGCTTTACAAATCAAGATCGGGAGGTAATTACTATGAACACAATTACATGGATCGTAATCGCGGCAGCTCTTGTCTTAAGCATCATTGCTCTGGTCCAGTCTATTCGGAATAAGTGATGACCAGGAATACACCTTTCGGCGGCCCGATCACTCCACAACGACAGAGGATGAAATTCATGATCAAGCGTAATGAGGTACTTGAACGGCGAGGTTTACTGAAGTTGCACATGGAGCAGAAAAGGAAAAGGGCATTGAGAGAGAATTTTGGCGCCGAAGATTATCAGTAAAAAGAAAGTAGTTTTGCCGCTCTCAAAACGACGCCATTTGGTTTTAAACGTGTTAAATTTATATCATAGGAAATCAAGAAGAAGGCAGCACCCGAATAAAACAATTCGTAAGCAGGCAGCGCCGCTGCATTGGTGAGAGAAGTAAGCACCGATGGCCGTGCATAAGCCCTGCTCTTTTTATTTTCGCGGGGATCTCGCCTTCTCTTGGTTTTCTATTAAAGATTTTTTTCATATTTCCGATATATGGAATATGGAGGCGATGTTTTGGAAGGTTTAACTACAGTATTTACAAACAATATTAATGCGATGGCTTATTCAGTAGTACAACTTTTACTTATGTATATTGTCGGGCCATCGTTAGTAACCGCGATTATCTTGAGGTTTGCTTTTAATATCCGCGGCAAGGTACATAGCATGATCGTTGGTATTGTTGCGTTTATCGGCCTTTATTTCTTTGCCAAATATGGCATTGTTCATCTTCCAGAAATGATGCAGAGTAAATTGTCTTTATCAAAACTTGATTAGACAAGCCGGCTGCATATGTTGGAAAATGTAGGTGGGAGGTGAGAAAGAATGAGGTACGAAGTATTTAAATCCAGGATCATAGAATCCGATCCAATCGATTGGATTTATGATGATGAGCTGGGGCTATTTGTTTTAACTAGCGATATTCAGATTACGATTTTAACAGTTCGTGATGATAATTTCGACAATGAATTTCATGAGTCTTGGGTAGAACGATATTCAGATCCCAAGGCTTATCGTAAGAAGTATTTGTTGAAATACAATGGAAACACAATCGAAACATTCTATACAGTAGCAGTTGATGGCTATAGAATGGATATTCCGTATCCAAAGAGACCTGAGATGACAATAACTAACGAACAATACAGATTAGGTAAAATCATCAACAGGATTCATCGTGGACATGGATTTGATGATTATTTAGAAAGAGCAGACATAAAAATCGTCGAGTAAGTCTTAAGCACCTCTTGGGTGCTTTTTTTATTACCCGAAACTGCATTTAGAAAGTGAAATGATCCTTAGCGCTGAGGTTGATGTAACGTAGGAGGCCGCCTGAATAAGCCGATGGTACGACCTTATCGTTTTACTTTTTAAGTGCGGTTAAACACGAAACCACATAAATGTACCTAGGGCATTCGTAAATGCCTGTTAAGTGCCAATGTGGACGTTACATGATGAACTAGAGGGGGATACTCATGAAGCTAATCTTTCTAGATATTGACGGAGTAATGAATCATCGAGATTACATGGTGCGCAGTCGATTACACATGATGCAGGAATTTTGCCCAGTAGCCGTCCGAAATCTGCGGGAAGTGATCAAGCGCACCGGTGCTAAGATTATTCTTTCCTCAGTATGGCGAAAAGGATTATCGATCGAGGAAATTAAGAAACTTTTCTCCTGGTATGACCTCGACAAATATGTTATCGGTGCAACTCCTGTATTGGATTGGGAGATCCGCGGCAAAGAGATTCAATTGTTTATGGATGAGCTCGAGCAGCCGGTCGAGCGTTTCGTAATCCTTGATGACGATGACGATATGGGCCAGCTGCTGCCGCACTTGATTCACTGCAAGAGTTATTCGGGATTTGTCAGTGATGAGAGAAGAGAGCAGGCAATATTGCTGCTTGGTGAAGTACCGATCGAGCGGAAATAAAAAACCACTAGCGGGGGCTAGTGGAATTCATTTGGTATTGCAAGGTGAAGCTGGCATACATCATTTCTATCGTCTTTATGAACTAATAATTTTTCCCCTAAAATTAATTCATAACCATTTTCAAAAGAGTCATTCAAGTAGGATTCATAAAGATCAAGTATCGACTTGCCTGTTTCTTGATTAGTAATGATTTCAATATCGTGTGGACCAGAAAAAACATCGGTCAGATCTTTAATACTTAACGAGTTCGAGTGCAATTCCAACAGGAATCTATTGCCACACAGTCTTTGGTTCTCTTTCAATTTCAACGTTAATATCACCTCCATTCCCATCCTATATTTTACCACAAAAAGAAAATGTGCGGAGATGAAATGAGAAAATATGTTCTGGTTGTGGTTAATTCTGTTGCGGGGATGATTTGTACAATTGAATTAACATTTCTTCGAAGTCAAGTAATTTATGTGCCTTGATCACATTTCCTAGATTCATAGGGATATGTGATACTGATACGGGTCTATTCGGGATGTTTTGCATTCGAATTTGACCGGTTGCAGTGAACTGTGGACCTGCATATAAGATGCCTAGTAGAAAAATTCTATTTACTCCCATTTGAAAGCCTGCTCTGTTCGTGAAGCTTCCTTCGTTAACGATCATTACAGGAGAACCGCTCGAACCTGGGTAACAAGCTGCATCAATTAAAAATTCTTCAACGCCATTATAATTAAGTTTTGGATGTGTTGCGGTTATTCCTCTTCGTACGATGGGTTTATTATTGACTGCATCCCATAAACCACTAGGGTATCCAACCATTGTTATCTCTTCCATTACCCCTAGCTCGTTTAATTGTTCAAAACTAGGAATGTATTGTTTTCCTAATGTCCTATAAAACAATTTTTCTCCATGATGGCTAGCATAATTGACATAAGGACCAATCGGCATTACACACAGGTCAACTTCTGGTTCTGGGTGAAGAAACCAACGGCTTTCAAAGTTATCTAACGCGATTGGATAATGCTCAGTATCAACCGGGTTACCCTCTGAGTCAGCAACATTAAAGAGAATGCGGCCAGTTACAGAATTCTCAATCACATGCTTGTTGGTAACAACAACAGGAATTTTAAGTGGACCATCATCAACGTCGAAAGAGAAGAAGAACCCAGTACCGGTACTTGTTCCATTAGCTAATGTACACTCAATGCGTGCAGTCGAATACAACAGTTGCTCAGAAAGACCTAGATTATTTGGCAAATTGAATCCCCCCTAAATATTTACAATTAATAGTATGAAGCAACTGTTTTTGCAATACAAGCCCTAATAATAATAAAGAAACCGTCAGGTTTCTAACCACCATCCCTGCATAACCCCACATTCAAGAACGTAGCAGGGTTAATCATTAGCATCGTTAAGGAGGCAATGAATCATGATGTCGCTCAATAATCAAAACCATACGTTTACCGGAGGCATACCAGCTGCTGTACACGACCCATAGTGATGGACCAGACGCAAACCTTAAGGGAACGGGGTTTTAAAAGATACGCTCTAACGTAACTTAGTACGTATAACAAAGGGCCTTATTAATCTAATATGTAGGGAAAAAAGAGTCGTCTTTAAATTCACTCGTTTTCGGGCAAATTCAGCCGTTTTGGGAATATGTCTGATACTCGATCTTACGAATGCTTGTTCTTACGAACATTTGATCTGGATTTCATGAGAGGTGCAAATGATGATTAGCGGAGAATTGATAAACTCTAAAGGCAGGGACGTGATGAAACCGTGATTTGGTTCATCATTATTCTGGTTGCTGTCGTTCTTCTTTTCGGCATTACATGGGGCTGCTTATTCATCGATTTGTCGGACTTTTTCAACTGGTTTGATTGAGGTAATTTTCGCAAAGGAATTTAACAATGACTGGAAAATAATCTTGCGCCCGCCTCGTTCAATTCTGTAAAAATTGCTTGTTGTGAAAATTTACTCTTGTGAACAGAATGATGCTTCTAATTATGTTTTGTAAACATCTGAGTAAAACCGCATCGATTCTGTTGCAAAACAGTGTCTCAAAAACACCCGTATTAGTGCTTTTTTGGTCCTGTGCGTTTAAGTGGCCGAAACGTTCATAATATCGTCTCTTTGTCCGTCTCTAAATTAATGTATCATTAGGTACGTGTTTTTGATACAATCGAAGTATCAAGAACTCTGGAGGCGGATTATTATGAAAATCGGCTATGCGCGCGTATCGACTGTTGACCAATCACTTGACTCCCAGATCGACGAATTGAAGAAAGCGGGATGCGAACGGATTTACACGGAGAAAGCGAGCGGGGCTAAAGACGATCGGATCGAGCTGCAGAAAGCAATTGATGCATTGCGTCCTGGGGATGTGTTCATGGTGTATAAGCTGGATCGACTTGCTCGTTCTACGATTAAGCTCATTACTACGCTCGATCAAATACAGAAGATGGGTGTGGAGTTTGTCAGCATCAGCGATAAGCTCGATACTACAACTGCAGCAGGCAAAGCCTTATTTGGTGTTCTAGCCGTGTTTGCTGAGTTTGAAAGAAACGTAATCGTTGAGCGGACCAAGGCAGGCCTTGCTGCTTCTCGGGCGAGAGGACGCAATGGCGGACGGCCAAAGACTGATCCGCGCAAATTGACACAAGCTTTAAAGCTTTACGATGGCCAAGAACATACCGTCGCTGAGATCGCTGAACTTACAGGCGTCAACCGTGCGACTCTATATAGATCGTTGAAGGAACGAGATATGAAAGCGAAGATCTCGACCACCGCCAATGATAAAGTAAAAATGAGTAGAAATATCGAAAAAATCGTAAAAAGTATGATCGGCGAGCCAAATACAGATATGAACGAGGCACTCTCTCCATGAGGGTGCTTTTTATTTGCAAAGAAAGGAGAAATGTCACATGTCAGAAGAAAAACAGGTCCAACAATCACACCAACCAAACCTCCAGCACGGAGTATTCCCATTCATCCGGTCCGGACTGCATCCGTGTAATAAATGCGCTAAGCGGCAGCAGTGTCCTAAGTTCCAGAAGGGCAATGATTGCTATTACCTTGCAGAGTTCCAGAAAGGAATAGAGAACGCGGTAATGGATCTGGACTTTGTAGCTGAGCAGGATCGTCCTATCGCCCAACTGCTTGCGAAGGAAATGGGCATCCTAGCTCTCTGTGAAATGTATTTCACTGAAGAGGGGATGGTTATCCATGATAGGCGCTCCAAGAAACTCGATGCACAGCCGTTAGTTGCCACTTACAACAACTTCATGAGGTCCGCAAAGCAAACGATGGCGGCGCTTGGGTTAGGTCCGGCTGCCCGTACAAAGATCGACCTTGAGAAGGCCAACGTTGGAAAGAAGATGAAAGAAATCGGACAGGACACTTCGCCGCAAGGGACTGAGTTCTTAGATGATTGAATATGCGAAGGAAATTAGAGCAAAGATCGATGCACTTGGGGCAAAGAACAAAGAAAAAGGACAGAAAGCCTATGCTTTATTGGGCGACTTCGAGCGATTTACAGCCAAGTGTCTAAAGATTAAGACCAAAGAAGGGAAGATTCTCCCCTTTGTCCTGAATGACGCGCAGAAGGATTTCGCCAAGCAATTGCTTGAGACTATTGCCGCAGGGAAGCCGGCTCGGTTCATTATCCTCAAGGCGCGGCAGCTCGGATTCTCTACGGTGACAGAGGCGATCATTTATTACCTTTCATCACTTCAGGAAGCTAAGAATGCCTTTATCGTAGCGCAGGACGCCAAGGCATCAGGTAACTTGTTCGACATGTTCAAAACGTACTACGACAACGTACCGCTGCTGTACAAGCCGATGAAGAAGAAAGACAATGCCAAAGCGTTCACATTTGAGAACCCAACTTCATTGGACTCTGTTCGGCAAGATAACCCCGGGCTAAAGTCAAAGATCACAGTGGATACTGCAGAAGCGAAGGTACTTGCGCGGTCAGGTACAATTCATTACCTGCATGTCTCAGAGCTCGCCTTCTGGCCTGAGAATCGGAAAAGCAAACATATGCTTTCACTGTTGCAATCATTGTCTGATTCTCCGGGTACCGTTTGCGTTATTGAATCGACGGCTAATGGTTTGGGAGAGTATTTTCAGCAGATGTGGGAAAAAGCAGTCACCGGCCAGAACGACTATGTTCCGATCTTCGTTGCGTGGCATGAATTCCCGACATATCGAGATAGCTTTATCTCTGAACAGGAAAGGCAAGATTTCGAGGATTCAATGCTTGAGGAAGAGAGGGAGTTGCAGAAACGGTTTAATCTTGATCTGGAGCAGCTAAAGTGGCGTCGCTCTACAATCAAGAATAAATGCGATGGAGATGCAAAGTCATTCCAGCAAGAGTACCCTTCCTTTCCCGAAGAAGCTTTCCTCGTATCCGGTCGATCAGTGTTCGACCAGGCGCAGATTCAGGGAGACATGCGAGATGCACCGGAGCCAATCAGAGAAGACAGAGAGGGAGATATCCTAATCTTTGAAGAACCGATTGAAGGTGAGCTGTATGACGCAGGCGCGGACGTGGCGGAAGGTCTGGATGAGGACGAGAACGATGCTTCCACGTTGGTGATCTGGAAACGAAGTACAGGTGAACAGGTTGCAGAAATCCAGTGTTGGGAAGAACCTTATTCCTTTGCTGAACTCATAAATGAATGGGGCCGCTATTACAATACGGCTCTGCTTGGCGTGGAAAGAAATAACCATGGGCATGCTGTGCTGCTTGCACTCATGCAAATCTTTGATTACCCGAATCTCTACGCTCATAAAGATTATGACGTGAAGGGCAATGTGGAAAAGCGCGAAGGGTGGCCAACTACATCGAAGACGCGGCCGATCCTGGTTGAGGAATACCGGCAGGCGTACATGAACAAAGAGGTTTTTCCAAAGTCACGCCGGATTCTTGGGGAAATGAGGACATTTGTAAAACGGAATGGTAAGGCGCAACATCAAAGCGGCTGCCATGATGATATCTTGCTTGGCGGCATGATTGGCTGGGAGATGCGGAAACACAGGCACAAAGGGCATTTCAAGCCGATAGGATACTCATTCATGGCCGATATTCCCGGACTATTTGACGAGGAGGTGAGTTAAAAACAATATGCCAAATGTGTTTTCGAAAATGACAAACGTAGTTCTCGACTTTTTCGGGCGCCGGCAGCTGACTCTTGATAGGCCAGACCAAACGGATTATGGCCACATGAAAGATGAGATGCCGATTGTGTCCTATGCGGAGTCTCCCAGCCTGTATGTATTCGAGCAATTCAAAGTGGCTACCGATCGCATTTCGACGATACGCGATGTGCAGCAGTTGGTTAAGGCGGACCTGCGATTCAGGATCACGAACAACCGCCTTGCAACTGATGCGACCCGCGGTGGTTTTAAAATCATCGTGTCGGGAAGTGATGCAGATAGAGCCCGGCTGAAGAAGCAAGGGAAATCATTAAAGCGAGTGACGCCAGGTGCGAATGTCGCGCAGGCTGTCATAGACGATTTCTTGAAGCGAACCAAGCTGCCAGCAAAGGCGAAAGAATACGCTCGAGTGCTACCGAGAGACGGTGATCTTTTCCTCAACCCCATCGTTGACCTTCAAGCCGGCTTGGTTCTTGATATCCGCCGAGCTCCTGCACTTACGATTAAGCGTAACAGCGATGAATTCGGTGAGTTTCCTGATCTAGAGCGTTCTTTTTCTCAGATCGACCCCAAAACGCAGATTCAAACCTTGTTGGAAGTTGGGCCGCCGTCTGTTGCGCGAACAAATTTCGCTCTCTTCCAGATGAACCATATCCGGTGGTTGGAAGAAGAAACGGAGATGTACGGGACAAGCCATTATGCCAGTGCCCGGGCTACATACAAGATTCTGAACAAGATGGAGATTGCTTCTGCAGTCCGACGTGAGTTTCGAAGCGTCCAGAAGTACAATCATAAGCTGCCGGAGAACACACAAGAGAAAGATGCCATCGAGTATATGCGCTTAGTTGGCTTGATCGATAAGAATGACAAGCCTACCCGCAATGCTCATTTGCTATCAGACTTCGTGGGTACTGCAGATGTGAAAGTGTTGGATGCGGATGGCCATCTTGACCAGATGAATGACATTAAGTACTTCGAAGACCTGCTCTGGCTTAATTTAAGTGTTCCCAAAGCGATTCTTACGTCCGGTCAGGATATGAACCGGGATGTGTTGAAAGTTCAGTACCCGCACTATCTGAAGACATTAGAGGACCTTACCGACTTGATCGAGTATGGCGACTCTGGTCAGTTTTCGGGGCTAAGAGCAATCGTAGACCTACAGCTGCTTCTAGCCGGCATTAATCCGGACTCCATTACTTATGATGTTGTGTGGAATGATAAGACGGATGAGACGGCAGCAGAGCGCCTGGAACGTGTGCAGCAGGCCCGTGGCAAAGGTGGCGGCCAGAAGCTCATTACTCTTGAAAAAGCGATTCAGGAAATTGCGGATGACTTCGATATTGAGGATCCTGCAGAAATGGCTGCGTTACTCGAAGAGGAGGAACGTCAGAAACAGGCCGAAATGCTCCTTATGGGAGCGGGTAAAGCGCCCAACGATAAAACACAGCCAAGCGCAGGTAAAACGCCTGTGAAAGGAAATGAGGCTGTTACAGATGTATTGCTTGAGGATAGACCAGAGTTTGAAGAGATTGAGACGAAAGCGAGGGCCACGGTTACTCGTTTTTTTAATTCAGTTTACAAAAGGATGGTGAATGAAAGTGAAGCGATCTCTGATGCTGCAGGTGATGAAAACGACTTTATTGATGAGTCTACTATCCTCGGTTCCTTTGAGGAAGCATGGGATGCCGAACAGGGGAGTTATCGTCTCGGAATCGTAAAGCACATGACTGAAACCGGTCTGATGGGCGCTGAGCGAGCGGTACAGCTTGTGATGGATCTACATAACGGTAGGGTTGTCGATCCGTCCGGACCGCAAACCGGTGCAGGTTTAAGTATGAGGATTGTTAAAACCGATATTCGGGACGATCTTTTCGAGGCTGCTGGTGAAAGGATAGCCGGCATCAGGGAAACGACCAAAATTCGAATTCAGCAACTGCTGGGACAGGGATTTGAAGAAAATCTCGGCTGGAAAGAAATTATGAGACAACTGCGTCCTCAAATTATGGATAATGCTCGTGCTGAAATGATTGCACGAACTGAGCTCTCATGGGCATATAACCGCAGTGCTAAGCGTATCTACTTGGACGCCGGATTTGAGCGTGTGAAGTGGTTGGCCGTAATCGACCAGCGTACCTGTCCAAATTGTAGGAGCCGGAATGGGACGGTCTACCCGATCGACAGTCATCCGGACATCCCGGGTCATCCGCGGTGTAGATGTACACTGGTTCCGGCTGATTGACCCTGAATAGGAGGTGATAAAAGAGTGAAGATGTCATTGCAGGAAATTATTGAGCAACTTGAGTCCTGCGGGTTTACTTGTGAAGCCGGGCCGCTAAAAACCAATGCTGCTTTTCAGGTTTTGAAGGAAAGAAGCCAAAATCGTGGGTTAGCTGTCGATGTCAGTATCCGAGATACAGAGATTTTTAAGAAGCTGCTTGAGTTGCTATATCGCATCGTGTCCACGACGACTGACGAAAAGGTAAAAGATCTAGTCCTGGATGAAATATCAAGAATAGTTCAGGGGGAGGAGGTGCCAAGTGAAAGAGAAGCGACATAGAATCAAACTA
The DNA here is from genome assembly GCF_031456485.1 of Bacillus sp. 3255. Lineage (NCBI taxonomy): Bacteria > Bacillati > Bacillota > Bacilli > Caryophanales > Bacillaceae > Bacillus > Bacillus sp. 3255. Next base: position 27,026 of record NZ_JAVDUS010000017.1, on the reverse strand, counting down.
GATTTACAGCACTTTGCTGGGATCGGATTCACTGCAGGTGAAGAACCGGTGAAAGATGCATTAACAGATGACCCAGTTATGAAACAGATCCTCGATGCGTCAAGTGCCATTGGCTTGTTGGGTATTAAGAAGCAACTTGCGAATCAGCCGCTAACTGAGGTTGACCGGCGAATTTACTACGAGGCTATCGATGCTAAGTGCCGGTCAGAGTTTGGTCATTATGACGTCGAGTACGCAGCGAAAAAAGAAGAAGAGGATAGCAAACCTCCTCTTGGATTCACTGCAACAAACGCCACGGTGACAGTCACAACCGATTCGATTGAGGAGGAACCGACACTTGCCGTTATTACCGATTCAGCGGGCGAAGCAATTGATATCTGTCTTTCGAAGGCACTGGCAATTACAGATGCTGGCGGGCAGCCTTCGGGTTGGTATAAACAGCCGGTTTCTCGGGTTGATGCGATCAACGGAAACAATCGCTTGTATCCTCGGACAGTTTATCAACCTGCGCTTGATGCTATTAAACAAGCAGGATTCCCATACGCTGGAGAGCACCCACATCCGCCCACCATGAAGGGCTTAGATGGCAGGGTGCTTTTTGATTCCAAAGTTCCGAATCAAGCTGTTAAATTCCGAGAAGCTGTGATCGATGCGGCCGGGGTCGTCTGGGCGGAATATAAGCCGCTAGAGACGGAAATGGGCAAGCAGGTGAAGGCGATGCTTGATGCAGGGCTCCCAATCGGTTTCAGCAACCGAATGAGTGGATCCATGGCTCCGGCGAGTATTGAAGGCAAGACAGTCAATGTCGCTAAGTCACTGCAATTGTTTACCTGGGATGTCGTTCTTAATCCGGCAGAGCCCGATGCTTTTACAAAGCCGTTACCGCTCACTGATTCTGTGGTGACTGAAATATTAGATTCTATTCAAAAGGGAGATGAACCGAAAATGAATTTTCTTTCGATGACATTGGAGCAACTGAAAGCTTGGAAATCTGGCAAAGCAGGACATGCTGAAATGGCGATGTGCGATGCTGCAATTGCCGTTAAGGAGCGCGAAGTGGCGCTTAACGATGAGCTAGAGGCGATGCGTAAAGAAAAGGAAGATCGATTGAAAGCAGAGGAAGCTGCTGAAAAGAAAAGGAAAGCTCAGGCCGCTCTAACAGATGCAGTTAATGCTCTGCCGTATGATAACAATGTAAAGGCCGCCATTCTGAAAAAGGGTGAAGCTATCACAGATTCTGAAGCTATCGCAGGCTTCATCGATGGCGAAAAAGCGATCGTTGACGCGTATGTTGTTGGAACAAAACTCGCGGGCTTGGGAGTTCAAGGAAATGGAGGAGTTGCTGCAGTGCTAGATAATTCTGTCGTAGTTACAGGTAATCCACAGCCATGGAAGCCAATTGTGGACAACATCCAAGCAGCCATGGATGATCGCAACCGCTCCTTGGATACAAACTTCCGGGTTGACCCTAAAATGCGTGAAGCAAACAAAGCCATCATTGACCGCGTTATGGCGAAAATGGAGCGTGAGAATAACGAAGAGTACTCCAAATTCATGAAGTCTCTTACTGACTCTGCACAATCCATCCAGGATGGCGCAATCACCGATTCCGCTATGTCTTCAACTGGTGACTTTGCTCAATTGCCGACGATTTCTCTTGCCTTCATGTATCAAGTATGGCAGGATCTGCGCTTCTTGCAGTTGGTTCAAGCTGAATCATTCAGCGGAACAACCTTTAAGATTCCGGTTGAGTTTCAATCCTACGATCTCTACACGCAAGATGATTTTGTTGTAGGGGAGTTCGAAGGAATTCCGACCGAAGGCGTAGAGACTCGCTTCCTCGAGTTCGGTGCAGAGTGGCTGAAACGCGGAACTCTGATCTCGAAAGAAGCTCAGGTTGAAATGCAAAAGGGCCCATTCAGCTATGATGTTGTCGCTCGCAATCTGGCCAACTTGGCAATGCGTTATAACCGTGTGATTGACCAACGCTTGAGTCTAGAGATGCTTCATGTCTCTGATGAGTATCAAGCAACTGCAGTGTCGAATGAAGCGGTGGCTGCTGCTGAAATGACTGCTGGGGCTTCGGCTGGTCTTCCGGCCGGCCATAACGTGACTTGGTCCGTGAAATTGCTTTGCGGATACGCAACAGGTGCGATCGGGGCACAAGTTGCACCAATTGTTCGCCCGCGTAAAAATGTTTGGCTTGATCACAACGGCGTGAGACAGTCGGCGACGATCAATGATTTTGTTGCTAAGCGTGGATCCACTACCCTTACAAGAGGTACTTTCGATCCGATCTCCGGTAAGGTTAACGGCGGTGACTACGCAGTTGATTGGGAAGAAAGCAAAGTATACTTTGCATCTTCTTCCGGTGTAGATAACAGCACTAACAGACCGACTGTCTCTTATGCATACGCAACAAACGTGAACTTCTTCGATCTCACAATTCCGTCAGCTTATGCTGATAAGCCTGCTCAGTACTATAACCGATTGCTCGAGCGTTTTGATACTCAAAAGGCTTACATGGGTTCCGCTCCGCGTTATGTGACTCCTGATTTTGCGATCGGTTCTCTGAACGCTATGGTCAACATCAAGAACGCAGAACTCTTTTACAAGTGGGCTTCCCCAGAAGGAACAAGTTTCCTAAAAGGTGATATGTGGTTTGCTACTCGTGCAGGATTACAACTTGGTGAAATTAACGCACCATGGGCTGCACGTGACAAACGGGTCCTAATCGGTAAAACAAACGCAACCCGTTATGGTGTGGGCTCCCCATTGCAAATTGAAGGACCAGAACCATATTTCGATCCTACATCGCAAAAAATTACATCTGCAAAGCAATATTACGCGACTCAACAATCCGTTATTGCGACGCCACTTGTGATTGATGGCAGCGGCAAGCAGTATAACCCTCCTTACCGCACAATCAAGTTCTTCAACTCCTAAGAAAGAGAAGGTGTAAGCAATGAAAGTAAATAACGGTCATTCATTTATTCATCCTCACTCCGGGCTTATCGTTGGCCCGGGGGATATCTATCATCTGGAAACTGATCAGCCAGAAACCCCGGCTGCCGCCGAAGTAACCCTTGACGAGTTCAAGGAACTGAAGGCTCCCGAGCAAAAGGACTTACTTCAAGGTTTGGGTATTGAAGCAGGATCTAAAGAACCGGATCGGATCGCACAATATGAAGAATGGCTGAGCCGTGACCAGCAGCAGGACCCAGCATCTAATCCGGATAATACAGGTCAGAAGGGGGCGGCAGGAGATGGATCAAACGACCCTGCTAATAGCTCTGCGGACGGAGATCAATGATTTAGAAGAACCTTATAGGTATGAGGATTGGGCGCTACTGGACTTCGTCCAGAGCGCCGTTTCTGATTACTCTAGGTATCGCCCAAGGCATCGAAGGGGTTCTATTACCCTGTTGCCAAACATGTCGGAATACAAGCTCCCCGAGGATTACCAAACTTGGATAAAGGGGTTGGAGGATTACGAGATATTGGACGATATTCTTTATCTCGATTTTCCTCCTCTCGGTCCATTGGTTGTTCCATTCACTTACCTCGGCGATCATGACATTGCAAGTTTGCCTAATGCAGCTACCTCTTTGATCCTTGATTACTGTATGTGGAAAATGTTATCAGACGTTGTCCGTGAGGGCTCAGAGATCAGCGAGCTAAAGCTTGGGAAAGGACTCGACATCAAGTTCGATAACTTCGATCAAATTACGGAGTTGGCTGAAACAAGGCGTTGTAGCTATTTGGCGAGCGTACAAAAGCCGGTAGGTGGTGGTACCTAATGGATGCTGGAAAGCTTGCGATCAAAGTTAAGAGGGTACTTGAGAAGCAGATCAAGACAAAAGGGTATGAAACAGAAGCTATCCTACTTACATCATCAGAGATTAATCCACGGAAACTTAGCCTTGAAGATAGCGAAGACGATACTCCGTTTCTTCCTGAAATGATTAAAATCGTGGTGACATCGCATACCCTCCAGGAGAATCCAACTGAGGTCGGCGATAATCCTGATGTGGTTCTCGATTTCATTGTGATCGAGGACGGCTCGGAATCGGTTCAGAGGCAGGTTCAGGAAGGTAAGATCCTGATCTATAACAACAAAAAATATATTATTGATTTAGTTAGCCCGGCCACACTCGCGGGCCAACTTATCATCAAAGAAGTGACGGCAAAGGATGTGAAGTAGAATGTTGCCGGAATTCTTGGTTTTGCTACGGATCCTTGCGACTGTTCCGAATACAGTAGACGCGGCTATAAAAAAAGGCATTAAAAAGGGGACGATTAAAGCAATGGGAAGGGCCAAGGAGAAGCTTGGAAAGTACCAGGGAACATCCGGGTCGTTCACCGCTTGGTCAAAGCTTAAACCTGAAACCGTTAGGAGAAAGCATCTTTCAAAATCGGGTAGTGGCAGAATTACTCGAGCAGGGAAAGCCTATATCAAAAAACATGGTTCATGGGGAGCTGGTGGAAATGATGACGCTCCTTTAATCGACACCGGACACCTTAGGCAGGCAATAACAACTGATTTTTCGGAGTTGGAAAGTCGAGGTATTGCGTATCTCGGCGTTGCCGCTGGTAGTGACGAGCGAGGAAAAGGTAGCCCATCAGATTACGCTGCAGCTCATGAGTTTGGTGATGCAGCGCACCATATTCCGCCACGCCCATTTTTACGACCAGCTGTTGAGGAGTCTAGAAGCGACATTTTGAACGAGGTTAAAAAGGCTTTGGAAGAAGCGGCAAGAGGGTACCGGAGATGAGAGATCCTTTACTCTGCGCATACCAAGCGCTGTCTGCTGCAATTTCACATTTACATGGTTCTGATTTTCCTGTACGTGATGGTGAACCAAATCCGACCGAGTTTAAAAAGGTGCTTCCAGCTGCTCATATTCTCCTTATTAGCGGTACTGCTGAAAAGGCACTCATGCGTGAATATGAGCCGCATGGATTAATCGATAATGGTGATGGAACTTTCACTGTTGGTACAGAATCGGTTAGATTTGATTACCTAATTCAGGTTTCCTTCTTTGCTGATAAACCCGGCAGGTCCCAGCGCTTATCCAATGAATTCTTAGCGTTCATTGAGACTCAAAATGAGATACCGGTCCCTGAAGACAAATGGGGTGAGGTCTTGCAGATATTTCTTACTGCAGCACCACTACCGCCGAGGGGGAAGCCTGATCTGTACCAATGTGATGCCACCTATCGATGTTCAGGCAAACTCATTACCGAGGATACTGTCAGCAAGATAGACATGACGAACCTGAAATTTAAAATTACTTCTTGAAGGAGTTGAATTGAATTGACTATCATCCGTGGAGCATCTTCTTTGGTAGGACTTCCACCAGGACTTTATATCAATGAATTGGCAGTCCCACAGACTGACGAAGCACTTCAAAGTGACTTTGTACTCGGGTTTGTTGGTGACTTTGATCGTGGTCCGGTAAATCAATATGTCATGGTAACTGAAACCCCAACAAAACGTTTGAGCGAGATTGCCTCTTCAGTTTTGGGTAGCATGGCAAAAGCGAATGCTGGCAACGCTCTTATTGATCACCTTCATAGGGCCAATGTTAAAAAAGCGGCATTTGTTCGAATTCTAGGGGCAGGGTATGCGACGGCGTCACTTACGCTCCAGGATCGCCAAGGTACTCCAGCCAATACCTTAAAAGTTTCGGCTAAATACCCGGGATCATACGCAAACACTTTTTCTGTCCAAGCAGACAATGGAACAAATAGTAATACGTTCAAGCTGACCCTGACATCTGACTTTGGTATAGAGACATATGACAATCTGACTATGGATCCTCTAGATGCACGTTATGCTCCTAGTTATGTAAACGGTCAGAGCCTGCACTTTGCACTAACCGATATGAATTCGGCGGCAGCTACACGAGTACTTGCTCAGCCGGCAGTTAAAGCAAAAACTCAGCTGACTGGAGGAAACAACGGAGCTGCTATTGCCGCGAGTGATTACGTGGGAACAGTGGACTCGGGATCCGGGGCTAGAACTGGGCTTAAACTGCTTGAGTTTATCGGGAACATTGTTACAGATGTAGCGTTCGCTGACTTCACGGATGCTACTGCTGACGCCGCTCTTGCGACTTATGCTCAAAAATACAATTCTACAGCTTACTGCGGGACCGGATCGGCAAACACTGTAGCAGCCGCAGTTACGAATCGCGATGCTTTCGACACGGACTTTATGCAGATGGTATATGGACGGTTTCAATCAGTTGGCAACCAATGGACATCAGGCGCTTGTCTTTCGGCAATCAGTCATGTTATCGGCAATGTAGAGGACTCTGGGATTGCTGTAGAGTGCACATGGGTCGTGTCTTCGGATAAGAATCTGGACTTTACGGATTACTCTAATCTGTATTCCCACCAAGTAGCAGCTTTCCAACTGAAGCCTTCCGCTGCCGGTGATGGAACTCTGGCTTGGCGGATGGCAAATGATTATACGCTGGCTAAATCTGATGCATCAGGAACGGTTATATCTGATGACGAAAACCGGAAAGTGAACCGGCGCCGATTGAATAGTTGGATTGAGAAGGCTCTGGAATCAGTCGCAGCTCCTTGGCAGGGCAAGGCTATGACTAAGAAGATGAAGGATGATGCTGAGAGACGAATCCGGACCTACTTTGATCTTTTGAAAAAGCCAGTTGATCTTTCGCAAACCTCCAAGTTTGAGGATTACTCGGTAACGTTCAATGCTGCTTCTGCATCGATCGATCAATTTGTACAAGACATCAAAGTGAAGCACTACAACACCGCTGAATGGGTTGTTCTTAACTTCCAAGGCGGAACGAATGTGGAGGTGGGCTAATCAATGGCACAAGACGCATTGCTTGGGAAAAAGCTAGTTATCGCTCTTACGGATGAGAAAGGGGCCGCGCTAACCAAATCTCCGGAAATTCTTAAGTGGTCTGTTGAAGAGATCACGGCAGAAGAAAAAAAGAGTCCTATTGGTGAAGAAGAAGAGTATCGCCAAGTGATTCAAAACGGATTTAAAGGTACCCTTGAAGGTCAGGCAATCAATACTGCGATGGATGACATTGTTGATGCCAAAATTGCACATCAGCAAGCGAACGGCAGCACACTGTCGTTTGTAATCTTCACGACTGAAACATACCGCGATGGTACCGTAAGAAAGTATAAGTACGAGAATGTGACATTTGACGGTTACAAACGATCCGCTGATGGTAACAACAAGCCGATCACAAACAACTTGAACTGGCACTCTACAGGCCGGATTAAACAATAGGAGGATTACTATCCATGTCAGAAATCATTCTTTCAACTGGTAAGAAAGTGGGCTTGCGCCAAAAGAAAGGGCAACACCATTTTATTGAGCGTCGTTTGCTAGCTACTACAATGGGCGATGGCGGCTCAAACCTCGGCGGCCTTATGTCCACGGTAACGATTCAAACGATCGTCGCCATTGAGTCCATCGAAGGCGAGAATGTTAAAACTCCTGAAGATTCGGCTGGCATTTTTGAACTCATGGACCGTTTTGATTACGAAGAATGGTCTGAACTTGAAAAGAAATCGATGCCTGCCGAAGTTCAGAAAAAGCTGGATGAAGCAGCAAAAAACTCGCAGACCAACCCTGGTTCCGCAATCGCATCCAACTAGCGCTTGCATCCGGGGCTGGTCTTTCTTTTTCCGAGACTTTGCAGTTTGATGAGATTGAAACAGCTGCATCGATCCTTATTGTTAATGAATGGAATGAGCGACAGAATTCCTCCGAATAGTCGGAGGGCTTCCAAAGAGGGCGAACCGAATTAGTTTGCTTTCTTTGGAAGCTGTGAAAGGAGGTCATTGAAATTGAGTTCTATTTTAGATCTAGCCATTAGTATTAGTCTAGCTGACCATATATCATCTGGAATTCGAAGTGTAATTAGCCAATTCAGACTTATGGAAAACGCCACTGAAGATGCACAACGAAGAATGGATAAATTCAAAAACATGGCATTCGTAGGTGGTGGCATCGGGGTTGCAGGTGCTATTGCATTCAAGCAAATCACGGATGGGATTAGCGAAGCGGCAAGGGCTGCCATGGAGTTTGAAGATGTAATGATTAACGTGAAGCTGGCCGCATTCGGAAAAGATCTTATTAACCAAGATAAAGCGGCTGAGGTTAAAAAGACACTGGGTGAGTTGACGGAAGGTTTCGAAAAACTCGGTATGGCTACAAAGTTTAGTGATAAAGGAGTCGCAGAGGCAGCGTTGGGTATGCTGCGCGGCGGTATAGACAAAGAGTTTTTGCTGGGAACTAAAAATGAAAAAGGTAACTTCAACTATTCGGGGTTAACTGCGGCTATGTACGCTGCCCAGCTTGGACAGATTGATCCGAATGCATCGGGGGATTTTATCGCAAAACAGAAAGCTGCATTTAACATAAGCGGTGATCGTACGTTAAGTGCCATTGACTTCTATGCTAAGACGGCAGCAGCGTCAACTATGGGAATGAAGGACTTGATTCCTGGTATGCTTACTTCGTCTGGCGTCGCAGGTACGCTAGGCATGACACCAGAAGATACAGCATTGCTCGTGGCTGCAACTGGGACATACACCAAAGATGGAGGCGCAGCAGGCACGTTCACAAAAGACTTTCTCGATCGCTTAATCCCGCATACAAAGAAGCAGAAACAAGCAATGGCTGAATTAGGTTGGATGAACGCTGATGGGAAATCAAGTATCTTCTTTGATGAAAGTACTGGGAAAAGCAAGGGCGCAGATTTCATGTTTAATACACTTCAAGCAGCTAGTAAAAAGTACAGACCGGATGAATTTCAAAATTTGATGCATAAAGTATTTTTGGAACAAGGTAAAAATGCTGCTCTAGCACTTGCGAACGGCAGTGAAATTTATATGGACATCAAGAATAAAGTCGGCAACCAGTTGGACATGTACCAACAAGTAGAACAGCAAATGGAAGGTACCAAAAATAGAATGGAGACCTTAGCTGAAACTTGGAACATTGTAAAGCGTGTTTTTGGTGATCCATTCCTGGAACCAATTAAAAATGCATTGAACGGGTTAGGCGGAATACTAGGTGATTTCGTAATCCCTTGGGCAAAAGCTCACCCACAAATAATTAAAACAGTTGCTACTGTTGCACTTGGGATCAGTGCCTTCATGGCGATTGGGGGTGCAATTTTAGTAGGTGTTGCGGCGTTTGGTGCATTGAGCACAGCTCTCTCTGTTGCCGGCGTTGGCTTTGGTACTATCGCACTTGTGAGTGGTGGAGTAGTACTCGCAATTGCTGCAATTGCCGGTGCAGCATATTTAATTTATAAGCATTGGGATAAGATTCTTCCATTCATCACGGGGATATGGGATAAAGTTAAATCGGTATCATTTTCGGTGTGGGCTGCTATTGGACCTACAATCATGTCCGCAGTAAACAATGTCTGGAACTCTATTAAAACTGCATTTTCGAGGGTGCAGGCGTATATGCAGGAGATATGGCCGGACGTAAAAAAGGTAATCGATATGTATTGGCCGTTAATTAGTGGTGTGATCATCCTCCACTTTAAGATTATTTGGACTGGCATCCAAATGTACGCTAACTTGATTTGGATCACCATGAAACACACATGGACAATTATTTCTGAAATCGTCAAGGTGGCATGGACTCTGATCAAAGATACCGTTGTTTTTTGGTGGGATTTTATTTCAGGAGTCGTTAAATTTGGCCTAAAGGTTTTGCAGGGTGACTGGTCAGGTGCTTGGGAAGTTGTTAAAGAAACGGCAAGTAAGCTATGGGTTGACCTTGGTAGGTTTTTTCGCGATGGTTGGGAAGGTTTAAAAAGCATTGGCTCAACATGGCTTACGGCATCTAAACAATGGGGGTCTGACATCGTAGACGGCATAATCATTGGGATCAAAGGAATGTGGAATAACCTCAAAGACACAATTAATGACTTGTCGAATAACTTCCTTGTGGGTCCACTTAAAAAGGTTCTCGGAATAAACTCTCCTTCACGTGTGATGATGGAGAACGGCGGATACATCACACAGGGATTGGCAATAGGGATGATGAGTCAAGCCGGATTAGTAAAAGGAGCATCCGAAAGCTTATCAAAAGCAGTGCAAGTTCAGGGCTCAGGAAGCAATGGGATAAGGGTTAATCAGCCGTTAACAGCTGCCGGTGGAATTAATATTAATGGACCGCTGATCGGCGAGGTTCATCAACAACCTGGTGAGGATACTGGAGATTTTGCGGCCCGCGTTGCAGAGTTGGTAATCAGGAAACTCAATTCGGGTTCCCAGAAAGCAAACATGACTATTGGTTCACGCGGATTGTTAAGGAGGACTTAAAGTGAAAGTTACACTTGGAGAACTGGACCTGCGGGATTTCGAAAAACCTGACTTCGTACAGCGCGGCGGAAAGCAAATGCTAGCTATCCGTGAGTTCCCTGGAGGTAGTGTATCTATACAGAATATGGGCCCGACTTACCGTCCAATAACGTGGAGTGGTGTCTTCCTGGGAGCAGACGCACATGAACGCATGATGTCTATCGGTTTAATGCGGACAGCTGGAAAACCTATCGAATTTTCCTGTGAGTTGTTTTCCTTCACTGTCCTCATTGAAGAGTTTTATCCGGATCAAAAAAGCAATCAGCGTATACCATTTTCGATTACATTGCGCCATGTTGATACCGCGAGTAATAAGCCGGCTCTTCTCATTGATTCTATTGATAAGAACTCCTCAAACGACACAGCCTCTTCCAGCGATCCAAATAAAACTTATACCGTGAGAGAAGGGGACAGTCTATGGAGCATAGCCAAGAACGAAACTACATCAAAGAATCCAAATGATTGGGAAAAGATTTATCAAGCAAATGTTGATGTGCTGGTAAACGGACCTCATGTACTGACTCCGGGGATGGTGTTAAAAGTCAATGTTTAATGACAATATTGATCGGGGTGGGCCATTTAGGCCGCTTGGTAAACCGGTAGTGAATATTTCAATAAACGGGCAACACGTAACAAACTGGATTGACTTTACCGTCGAGTTAAACGGTTTAGGTGCTATAGATTCGTTCGATATCACTCTTCCTTGGGAAGTAACAGATAACCCATCTGATGAGTTTCTTTACAGCGGAAGTACGACATCAGCGAACTTAGTTAATGGACCAGCAGATGTAGTCATTCAAGCGGGATTTGAGGATGAAGATAAACTTGAAGATTTAATCGATGGTGTCATGGATCATGTTGTTTGGGAGTTCTCAAAGTCAGGGGAAGTCATTAAGCTTACGGGGAGATCGTATGCAGCCCGACCTTTTGATTATAAAGAAACAACCAAATGGCAGAATTTAACGAGTACAGCAGCCTTTAAACAAATAGCGGAATTTCATGGTTTGACTCCAGTTGTTCCAGTCGAGACCACCAAACTAATAGGGGAATATCAAAACGAAGATCATACAAGTACAACGCGCGAAGTCTCACATTGGGACTTCGTTTTGTATTTAGCGCAGGCAGAAGAATTCACGACTAGGGTTGTGGGGAAAGAGTGGTATTTCGGTCCCGAATTGTATCTTTCGGGCTTCTCACTTGATCCAATTCCTTTCTACTGGGGTCACAACATCTTCGAACCTTTCAGGATCGAGAGAGCCCCGAATGCCGCAAGAAATTTGATTGTCGAAGTTATTTCTTGGAAGCCGGGGAAGTACACGGGTGGGAGCAGAATTGTAGAGCAAGCTTCGATGGTTGGGTCGAGCTCGGGTCATAAATATATTTTGAGATACTACTACCCGAACCGCACCCGAGATCAGTGCCAACAAATAGCGCGGGGCATATTGGCGGAGTTGTCCAAGAATCAATTGTTTGGTTCCTTCGTAGCAGATTGGTTTCCAGGTCTTTCGAACGACAGGAAAATATCGATAGGCGGTATAGGTGCTGGATTAAACAACACATATTTCGTGCAAAAAATAACTGTTACTGGCGGGAAAGATCAAGGTTTATCTTGTGAAGTGTCATTCACGAATCTCCCTGTCGAGGAAGGAGGTCAATACGGATGAACATGTATTCTGATCAGAGGCGAACAATTGAAGATATGCTTCCTCAGTCATCTTTTGTTTTTGCAGAAATTGCTGCTGTAAATGAGAGAGACCGTGAGGTCAAGATAATCGTTGAGCCTTGGGGGCAAGAGAGTGGATGGTGCAGGGTCTTGAAAGATACTTTTTATCCGATACCAAATCACGCTAATCATGCAGCCCATTCAATCGGAGGAAGTTCCTATGCACATGATGCTCACTCTACACATGAACCAGTATGGCCATACAAAGTGGGGCAGGAGGTACTTGCCGGAGTCGTACGTGGTGCGAACGGTGTAGAACAGTACATTGTTTTAGGCTTGATTGACAAAGGTCCGGTGAATGAACAATGAACTTTGGAGCTGATCTACTTCTTGTTGCAGGTGAAATTGTTTGGGAAGGCGATAATTTAGCACTGGCTTCTGGAGAGGACAATGCTAAGCAGCAGACTGAGCTTCAAGTATTAACAGACCTGGGTGAGATGGTCTTTTACAAAGACTATGGTGGGAGGATTTCGTCCTTTCTAACTGGCAAGACTTTCACCTTGGAAAATAAGGTCAAGGCGGAAGCTGAGGTACGGTCAACGCTATTGAAAGTGGGGACTGTAGCTGGTGGGGAAGGTTGGATTGAAAATGTAAAGGAATGCAGTATCTCTTTAACTGAAGTTGATGGGAAGCAGGCATTCACCATTTTCGCTAAATACCTTCTCCGCGGGGATGTTGTGGAAAGGGAATTAAACGTTACGATACCGGAGGTGTGATGCTAAATGATCCAATTTCCTACGAAGGATGAAATAACTCAAGTGTTAGTAACTAACCTTCTGGGATCAGGAAAAACAATATCTGACTTACCAAATCAGTGGGTTATAAAAAGCTTGATTATTGGTCTTCGTGAAGCCATCTATATGTTTGTTGTTGTGCTGAAGTTGGTTTTTGATCAACTCACAGCCTCGGGAGCTCAAGGATCTAAGCTGGAGGAGTTCGGATATGAGTGGGGGGTTGATCGAAAACAGGCAACGGCTGCCATTCACTCCGTAACACTTAAAAAGTCTAGCCCAGTAGCTTCGAACACTAACGTTCCTGACTATTTTTTGCTTACAACAACTCCATACGGAAGTAATCCTCCTATGCAATTCAGGGTTGTGCCTGGACAGAATAAATTTATCCCTGCAGGTGGGAGTCAAGTTACCGGAGTCTTAGTTCAGTGTACTGAGGTAGGTACCTCGGGGAATGTACTAGCCGGCGCTATAAATCTAATTGCACAAGCAGGATTTGATATAGTATCGGATTCCACACTTGTAACAGCAGGGGCTGACATCGAAGATATCGAGGTTTACCGATCGCGAATTCTCGAAAGAAAACGTAATCCCGGACGTGGCGGCACAGTAGCTGACTACAAGATCTGGGCCGAAAGTTTTGAAGGCGTCGCTTCTGCTTTAGTACTCCCAATTAATAGAGGACCGGGCACTGTTGATATTGTAATTACGGGTGTAGAGGGTATGCCGAGTGCATCACTTATTACTGAGTGCCAGGAGTTTATTGATACCTTTACCCCTGCTGATTTAGACACAGGGGCTATTCAGGTCATAGCACCAACTCAGGTTAATATAAACATTACATTATCCGGGTGTGTTTGGGCTATTGGCTACACAGCTGCAACCGGAGCTCCGATCGTTAGGGCCGCTTTGGAATCATATATTATCAGTCAGTCCAACATTAATCGTGTAGTACGAGTTATGGACATAATTGCAGTAGCCAAAGAAGCATTCTTGAGTTCGGATATCACCAAGGCACCGGTTCTCGTCGACTTTATTCTGAGTGGTCCAACCACAAATAAAGTCCTGGCAAGCACTGAAATGGCAATACCAGGAGCGATCGTCATCACTTAAGAAAGGGGGCACCTAGCAATGAACTTTAGCACCTTTCTAGCAAGCTTCTTCCCACATCGATGGCTGGATTTAAAGAAGGGCGGAACAAAGAAGCTACTTGACGGATTAGGGCTCACCTTAACTTGGTTGTACGACCTTCTCCAACATGTTGTATACGAGTCCCGTGTGATGACATCTATTGATACATTAACGACGCGGGAAAAGGAATTTGGTATACTCCCTGATCCGTCTTTATCAAATGAATTCCGGAGAGCGAGGATCATTGCTAAGACGCGAGAATTAAGCGGGGTTGTCACCAAGGAAGCCATAGCTTTGTCTTTGCAGTCTTATGGTGTTTCCGTAGAGATTGAAAATGATTATTCTAACTCAATCATGAAAATTAAGGTTTTAAATGTGATTGGTGTCCCTGAGGGATATGATCAGATTCAAGCCTATATTCGCAATTCTGTTAGGGCACATGTGGAAGTTCAATTTCAATTCCGTTTTCTTTCATTGGCAGAAATTGAAGCAATGACTCTTGAGCAAGTTGAAAGCACGACTATGGATAATATTTCTTGGGGGTGAATTCATTGGCCAATCCAACAACACCTAATTTAGGATTGAAGAAAATAGACCGCAGCTCACCAGCTACGACAACTTTCAATACAAAACCAATCATTGATGACAACATGGACATATTAGATACAGCTATTGCGGGGAAAGCACCTATTAATAATCCGATATTCACCGGCACAGGCGTTACACTTCCAGCAAATCCAACTGATCCAATGCATGCGACAACCAGACAATGGGTTGAAGCTGAAATCGCCAAGGCTAAGAAATACGCCCCGTAAAGGGTGTGTATTTCTTATAAAGGGGATGAATTTGAATGGCAGACTATTTAGGTCAGATAAATAATGACTCAAATTTTGCGAATGGTGTCAGTATCGCCACAACAGCCAATGGATATATGTATGTAGCCAAATCAGAATACGGCGTTGCAGGTTTAAAAATTTACAGATCGACAGACAACGGGCAAACATGGGCCGTTTGCTATACCTTTACCGAGACAGCAAGTAATAATGGTGTCGTTTCGTTAGTGGCAAAAGGCAACAGGCTATATATCGGATGGGGCGTATATACAGGCGTAGCCACCTTCCGAATGACGATCATTGACACTATCGCCGTTCCAACGAGTACAGGCACTTCTTTAACGTTGGTCACGACAGGTCGAGTATATTGGCAAATTGGAACAGAGACAGCAAGGGGCGGCGCGCAAATTGATCGGATTTTTATTGATTCAAGTGGCGTCATTTATGCGGTTTGTCGATGGGCGGGCGATGAATTCGAAGACCTTTACAAAATGTCGGCATTCTGGGAAGGGGGAGGTTTCGGAAGTAACCAATACAGCGGTATTTATGGGCCGTCCGATTTTGCGGAATTCGGCGGAAATGTATACGGAGTAGTCAACTATAATTCGTCGGCTTATGTTTATAAAATTCCCGTTGGTAATCCGGGTGCATCTTGGACAAATGGACCATACCCATATGCTATTCCAAGGAATTTCACCTTCCTTCCCCATCCGTCAAATGGATGGATGTATCAAATTAACATGGATTCAGCGGGAACGGGTGTACAGCTTACAAGGACAAACGGTACAACCGTGCAAGGGTATAACTCTACGAGTAACACATGGGTAAGCTCCGCACCTACAACGTTCACCATCGCTAATTCAAATACATCGGTAAGCGCCCAAATTCATCCGAATGGAAGCCAAATTTTCTTTTTCCTTGTTGATAGCACTAATAAGACTGTATCTCTCAAAACGTATGCTATCAGCGGCGAAACAATGGTTGACCAAGGGACCGTGCAATTATTCACATTCTTGAATAGCGCGCCCGTGTATTCCTTGCGGACAAACAGTTACCCGCATTCATCGCAAACTAAAATAGGCATTGCCCTTTCCCAAAACCAAACAGGCGCATACATGGTGAAGACATGGACAAGGACATTTAACACAGCGCCTAATGCGCCTGTTATTACTTATCCGGCCGCGAATCAATGGATCAATACAAGAACCCCCCTTGTACAATGGACGTTCTCCGATCCAGACGCGGGAGACACACAGAGCCAATACAATATTCAATTAGTAAACGCTGCTTATACGGCAGTTTTGAAGGATACAGGTTGGTTATCCGGTAATGTACGAAGTTGGCAGATGCCCGCCGATTGGATTACGGCAGATGGTAATTATTACATTCGTATGGCAGTTAGGGACGCGGCAGGGGTCTGGAATACCGCAAATGGGCGTGGACCTGATCCAAACTACGAGAGTGTATACATTGGAGTTGACATTACAGCGCCGACCGTTAGCGCCGTAAATGTAGGCGCGGTATATTCGAACCAAGCAAGCGGAACAACAAAAAATGTATCGGTTGATATATCCGACGGCGGGAGCGGTGCATTTGTTTATGACGCCTATTATTCCAACAATAACGGGGCATCATGGACCCAATGTATAGGGCTTGTAACTGGCAGCGGAGAAACGAAAACAATTGCCGTTCCTATCACAGTAGAACACACATACTTAGTTGACTTCTATGTTCGGGATAACGCCGGAAACAATGCAGCGAATTGGCCGGTAAGAGGCGCATTCATCATTGACCGAACGGCGCCAGCAGCGCCAACGCAAACAAATGGGGTTCTTTACGCAACGTCTAACGGCGTTTCCTGGTCCGCGTTCTCGGATGGTCCGGCCGGGTTGACTTCAGGCCTGCTATTGACAACCTTGACGTTGCAAAAATGGAATGGTTCGGCCTGGGTTACGGAATCCGGGTACCCGAAGAGTGTTACCGGCCTATCGTACAGCTTTACCGGGTTAACGCCTGGTACGCAATACCGATGGGGCGTAACATATACGGATAATGCCGGGAATGTCAGCACGCTAAACTATACGACGTTCACGACAAATACCTACGCCGTTTCAACCATTAACAATTTATCGTCGAGTGGCAGCATTTTGAACCAAAGGCCCAAATTCAGATTCACGCCGACGGATGCGAACGACGCCACATTAACCAATTTTCAAATACAAATTAGTTCGTCGAACGCATTCACAACAAACATTGTTGATTCCACATACGGAACAACAGCAGCCGGATGGATCGGCGCCGGGAATGTGCCTTCAGGAACGGCAGTTTCATACATTCCGCAATTGGATCTAGGGGCCGGAACTAGGTATGTGAGGGTAAGATCCTACGACGGCAAAGAGTGGGGGACATGGAGTACAACAATCACCTTTACAATTCAGGCAACAACCTGGGCAACAACGGTTGCGGCAGATGACACGGCCGTTAGCAAAAGAACAATTGATGACATTAGAACAAAGGTTAATGCCGTTCGTCAGGCCCGCGGCTTGGCAGTGATTGTATGGACTGATCCCGTAATAAAAGATTGGAACGATCCGGCAGCGACTGACGTTAAAGCGACACACATTATTGAATTACGCCAAGCAATCAAGGATATTTACACGGCGTTATCAGTGACGGCGCCAACCTGGACGACAGATCCAATTATAGATTCGACAAAAGAACGAAAGGGACAACATTGGATTGATTTAAGGACCGCATTAATAGCAGCTTAATCTGAGGAGGATAAAAACATGATTAGACACTATTCATTAAAACCAGATCCAGTTGACCAGAGAGATTACCCATTCAAGGCTCGACTTTCAACAGCAAACCTTCCGGAAAGAGTTGACCTAAGAGACAGACTTTCACCGGTCGTCGATCAGGGTGGTCTCGGTAGTTGTACTTCAAATGCAATTGTAAGTGGGCTAAGAGAATATCAACTCATCAATGACGGCAAGCCATTAACCAGGCTAAGCCGTCTTTTTCATTACTGGAAGGAACGTGAACTCGAGGGGACGATCAATGAGGACTCAGGAGCATATATCAGAGACGGCATGAAAGTGCTGCAGCAGGTCGGCTGCCCGCCTGAATCTCTATGGCCTTATGTAGAATCGAAGTTCCGGGACAAACCATCTGACGAGGCTTACGCTCGTGCAGGAGAATTTAAGATCGCTGAATATCACCGGGTTATGTCCTATGATGATATGCTTGTAGCACTTGCGCAAGGACAGCCTGTTGTACTCGGAATCAGCATTTACAATAGCTTCGAAAGTTCAGCGGTCAAAAATACTGGAATGGTCCCGGTACCGGACACATCGAAAGAAACCTTTCTTGGCGGCCACGCAGTCCTTGCTTGCGGGTATCAAACCTTTGACACTGGGGAGCAATACATCTTAGTTAGAAATAGTTGGGGGACAAATTGGGGGCAGTTTGGATACTGTTGGATTCCTAAGAGCTTCTTCACCCGCGGGTTCTGTACTGACATGTGGACAGGTACCGCTGAGATCAGTCCTGATAAGATGACTTTCTCAGAAGCGATTGATGTTCTCATTAAGGAGAAAGTTTTTAATAGTCCTGATTTCTGGCAAGCTTTCGAGCAGAAGTATAATGCCGGTCAGCTCACGAACGCAGACTTTGAATATGTGTTTCTAGGCTTCAAGAAATTCGCGGCCTATCTTCAGAATAACTAAATCCCAAGAAGGTGATTACTGGTCATGCACAAGAGCATTATCATTGAATCGGTCAAGAACAAAGTGAATGTATCACTGGTGAAAGTAGAAACACTCGCTTATTTTATCGCTCCAGTGCAGAGTGTAGTTGAGAAGAAGGAAGTGGAGTAGCATGTTAACCATGAAGCGCCATGACACTCGAACAGCTATTAAAGCCCAGCTGATAACTCCAAAAGGCAATCCTGTGAATCTGAACAATTGTAATATTAAATTTGTCATGGTGAAGATTCAGGGTAATGATACCTTGATCAATCGTGAGGCCATTGTCTTAGACGAAGCGGATGGCTTAGTATGCTTTGCGTTTGAACTAGAAGAGACAGTAGAGCTGGGAAAGATGAAAGCGGAATTTAAGGTTACCCACGAAGACGGAAGTATCGAGACCTTCCCAAATCAGGGGTATATTCTAATCAATTTTGAGTCTGATCTAGCGTAAGGAGGCCACTTTAGAATGCCGGATGAATTAGAACCGATGAAAAGGATTGGCAACGTCACTCCTCCGCAAGCTTTAAATGAGCAAAATAAGTGGGAGATCATCAGATCACGCGATGGGATGTATCTAGTGGCGACTCCTGTGGATGTTTCGGATGAGCCCTTCAGCGGCAGTGGTAATCTGACAAAGGAATTCTCTGAACTAATGACTGGGATTGAAGTAAGTAATGATTCGGTACCAAACACTCCCGGGGCTGCCGATCTTACTTTTACGATTAACGGTAAGACGAGAGTCGTTAAAGCAGGGGAAGTCGTTACAGGGCGCTATAAACCATTTACAGTTGTCACAATAAACAGCACTGTGCCGTGGCGTGCAGAAGGAATCCAGACGATCGGCGGTTTCGCAATTTCCCCGCCGGCGGATGTCACTCCTCCGGATAACGTAACCAATCTTGAGGTATCAGCGCTCACAGCAACGAGCCTCACATTGACATGGGTTGCTTCCGCATCCGGCGATTGTGTTGGTTACGATATTTTCCGCGGATCCACTCTTCTGGCCAGCGTAACAGGGACCACATACAATGTAACCGGCTTGACGCAGGCAACTCAATATACGTTTACGGTCAAAGCGAAAGACGCAGTTCCTAATATCGCTTCGGGGACTTCAACGACTGTCACGACTTCTTCTAGCGCAGACACGACGCCGCCGGCTAACGTCACAAGCCTTACTACGGCAAACATCACACAGACTGGCCTTACGTTGAACTGGACTGCTTCTGCTTCGAGTGACGTTGCTTCTTACGACATCTATAACGGGTCGACATTTCTAGCGAACGTTACAGCAACAACATACAACGTAAACGGTTTGGCGGCGTCCACATCCTATACCTTTTGGGTGAAGGCTAAGGACGGAAGTGGAAATGCTGCTAGTGGCACGAATGTCAGCGCCACAACAAGCGCTATACCTACCGATACAACTGCGCCAAGTAATGTCACCAATCTTACGGCAAGTGGACCTACTCAAACAGGGGTTACGCTCAATTGGACTGCAGCTACGGATAACGTCGCGGTAACGGGATATGACATCTATAATGGAGCAAGCCTAGTGACAACCGTGACAGGGACCTCCTACAACGTCACAGGTCTTACAGCGGGGACGCAATACACTTTTACAGTCAAGGCTAAGGATGCTGCAGGTAATGTGGCGAGCGGTACGAGCACGACATTTACAACGTCAGCTCCGGCAGATACAACGCCACCAATTATCACAGCTAACCCTGCTCCGGGGGCTTACTCCAGCGTACAGAACGTTACGCTATCGTCCAATGAATCTAATACGACTATCTTCTATACGACAAATGGAGACACGCCGACAACGAGCAGTGCGCAATACAGTTCGGCTATCGCAGTCAATGCGAGTATGTCAATCAATGCTATCGGCAGGGACCAAGCAGGAAATGTAAGCTCAGTGCAAAACTTTGCGTACACGATTAACGTATCTGACACTACACCGCCGAATCCGGTTACGGGATTGAGCGCTGGAACACCGACATCAAACAGCGTACCTCTTTCATGGACGAATTCTGTGAGCGGTGATGTCACCGCATATGAGGCTGCATATTCGACAGACGGTACCAATTTTACAGTGGCGAGCGCGGTGATTAACCCGTCATCCAACAGCTACACAGTCGCCGGACTTACCGGTAATACGCCTTATACATTCCGAATTGTTGCTATTGATGGTGCGGGCAACCGATCAACAGCAGTGACGACGACGGCAACAACAGCAGCTCCGACTCCTTCACTTTTGAACATTACAGATGACTTTAATCGTGCTGACTCTGCTTCCCTTGGAACGACAGCGACAGGCAGTAAAGCATGGTCCGGCGGCATTCAAATTATCGGTAACCAAGCCGGAAGCGCAACTTCCCTGACGAGTACAGGGTGGACGTTCGTTGACGCTGCTAAATCCGACAACTTGGAGATCAGTGTGGATATCACAATCCCATCCACGTTCTCCGCGACAATGGTAGGGATCTTGTTCCGATATATCAGTGCAGGGAGCCTATACGCTTTTGGTTTCAAATCGGATACAAAGCTCGGCATCTTTACTACGAGTCCAGCTCCAACAGGCGGTGCAGAAACTGTCGACATTCCTGCTGATAAAACTATCGTAAGCGTGGCAGGTTCAACCCATACTCTGAAGGTTAAGCTGAGCGGCCAATTAGTAGAATGCTTCATGGATGGAGTTCTGCAATTCTCCTTCCTGGACACGCTGATGTTTGCTGCAACGAAGCATGGGATGGCTTTGTACGGTGCCACTGTTCCGAAGTTCGACAACTTCAGTATACAAGAAGTTGTGGATCTTGAAGCTCCAAGGGTATCTAACACTTTAATGGATGGAACTTATCCTACACCTCAAACGGTCACTCTCTCAACCATCAATACCGAAACCGCATCGATTTACTACACGACTGATGGATCTACTCCTGATAATACTAAGACACCTTACTCGGCACCTATCTCGATTCCTACAACTACGACGTTAAAATATCGTGCAATTGACGGTCTTGGTAACGTAGGCGCGGTGTATACAAGGGTA
Source organism: Bacillus sp. 3255 (assembly GCF_031456485.1). Lineage (NCBI taxonomy): Bacteria > Bacillati > Bacillota > Bacilli > Caryophanales > Bacillaceae > Bacillus > Bacillus sp. 3255. The sequence continues at coordinate 5,427 of NZ_JAVDUS010000017.1, read as the reverse complement.
TACACAATAACACCTATTGCTAGTGGAAGTGTGGTCATTGCTGACACCTTCGACCGTGCGGATTCTGCTACGAGCTTAGGTACGTCATCTTCCGGACATACGTGGACTTCTGGTAATGTTAACGGACTGGGTATCATCAGCAATGCTGCTTACTCTTCGTTCGCTGCAGGAACTCTTCTGAACTGGATCGACTCTGCGTACGCGAGTGGACTTGAATTGTCTGTGGATGTAGCAGCCGACGTCGCAACGCAGTACGGGATAGTGTTCCGATATACAGATCCATCCAACTACTTGGAACTGGTTCGTAAGGGTACCGCCGGCACGCACACGATTCAATTGATCAAGCATGTTGCGAACATCCAAACGGTGATAGTGCAATCAGTGCAAGCTGCGATCGCGGCTCCATACAAGCTGAGAGTGGTACTCGAAGGGAAGCGTATAAGAGGTTACCTTGGTGCGACTCTGGTTATCGACCTTCAAACAAGCGTTTTGTTCGGAGCAACCAAAGTAGGACTGGTATCCAATGGAGCAACCGATTCAAGGATGGATAACTTTGAAGTTAAAGTCATTTAGAAAGGAGGAAAAATTGCATGATTGATAAGCGCAACTCTCCGGGTCATTCTCATGACAACAAAGAAGATTTAGACAGGCTCGGCATTAACAATAACAACAAGCTTACGATAGACGGAGTCGAACAATCCGGTGGAGGGAGTAGCCATACGCACTCGAACCTCGCGACACTGAATAAGATAGGCGAGAGCGGAGGCATACCGACTTTTAACGGGGCACCGTTTGGCGGCGGGAGTGGCGGGGTTATCTTGGATAACTCCATTACAGCCCGGCAGACTCGCTTTCTGAATGAAGAGATATTGCAATGCTACAACAAAGCGACGGTCACGATGGACAGGCTTCTTGGGGCAACTACGGGTGTAGCGAACTCATACACCGGGGCTTTCGTGACGGACTTCATTGAGGTTGTTGAGGGTCAAACATATCGCACTAACTTGACGTGGAGTAGTTGCTACTATAACGCAAGCAAGCAATTCGTTTCGGCCGTCACGTTTGGCCCCGTTCCTTCGGGAATCGGCAATACGTTCACTGTTCCGGTGGGGGCTAAGTATGTTCGGCTTTCTTCGACGACAAACGGCGACCTTATCAATCTCGGTTACTTGAGTGAAAACATCTATGTTACATCGGCCTTGACGTACGATACACGGCAACTTACGATCAGGTCGGAGAATATAAGGCAATCTCTTGTAAAGGCACTTAAGCCGTCGTATAGAGGCTTAAAATACGCAGGAATTGGTGACTCGATTTCAAGCCCACCTGGAGCGTATCAAAAGACGGTCTGCGAGAATTTAAATCTAGAGCGCGTCACTTTGTTCGACATGAGCGGCGACCGATATTGTGTCACGTCCGGTGGCATCACAGGGACACTATTTGAAACATTGCAGAATGTCGTCACAGCCGCCGATGTTATCACCTTCATGGGTGGAACGAATGATATTGGGAATGATTCGCCAATCGGTACATTCACAGACCGAGAAATCACTACATTTTACGGGGCGCTCCACAAGACCTTCAAACTAGCTATGGACAAATTCCCGAATGCTAAGATTGGTGTCATGTCACCGATTCAACGGACGACTGTATCGCGTACAAAGATGCTGCAATACATTGCGATTATCAAAGAGGTTGCGGAGTATTACAACTTTCCTTATCTGAACCTATATGCAGAAAGTGGCATTGTTATAGAGAAAGGCACAGATTTTATAAACACCTACATGCCGGACGGAACGCATTTGAACGATGCCGGACATTTAATCATCGCCAAACCAATTACAAGATTTGTGGAATATTTGTTAAGTACATAGCTTGTAAAATTGGGCCACCGATCCGATCGGGGCTTATTTCATTTTCGGGAGAGTGGATCATGTTCATGTTCAAGAAAATAGCTGCCGACACATTAGGCCTTACAACAACTCAGCAACAAGCATCCATCATGACCGCAGCAGGCATCACTGGTGCCGCAGTATCTTATGCATTCGGGGGGTGGAGCGAATTGTTGAGTTTCTTTTTATTGGCAATCGGAGTTGACTACGTGACAGGATTGGTAGCTTCCTTGAAGGAAGGTAAAGGACTCAACAGTAGTGTTGGGTTCTGGGGTTTGGCTAAGAAAGCATTCATGCTCGTTGTTGTGATGTTGGCTCATCGGATGGATATCTTACTTGGCACCGACGTCTTAATGACTGGTGCCATTTATTTTTATCTCGCTAATGAGCTTATCTCGATCACAGAGAATTATGGAAGAATGGGTTATCCTATGCCACCAAAATTAAAAGAGATAATTCAGGTACTTAAAGCCAAAGGCGATGGAACATCACAGGATAAGGATGTGCAGCAATGAAGGGATTTGATTGCTCCACTCCATTAACGGCTAAAACGGCTGCTGCTTTTGCGGCAGCCGGCTATGCATTCGTTGGTCGGTACCTAGTACCCGCAAATTACAAAAAGGCTATGACGAAAGCTGAGTCTAGACTGATCAATCAAGCTGGCATCGATATCATTTCTGTATTCGAGACAACAGCCAATCGAGCCCTTGGCGGCAGGACTGCCGGACTTAATGACGGGTACACTGCTGTCGAAGTGGCCAAACAAGTCGGTCAGCCTGAGGGCTCCACGATCTACACGGCTGTGGACTTCGACGTCACGGCAGCTCAGATGCCTATAGTGCTTGAATACATTAAAGGCTTTAGTGAAGCTACTCCGAGATACAACACAGGCGTATACGGCTCATATACCGTAATCAATGCGGCTATGGCTGAACGCGTCTGTTCGAGGTTCTGGCAGACCTACGCCTGGAGCCGCGGGAAGAAAGCTAACAAAATTCATATTTACCAGTACAAGAACGACATAACGGAAAACGGAATCGGTGTGGATCTGAATGAGGGCTATGAAGGGCTAGGTTCATGGAATGCATTACGAGTTGAGGAGGAAGAACTGATGTTGAATAAAGAAGATGCGAATAAGGTGATCGGCGTTTTAAGCGCAGTATATGGCCTTTGCGTAGATCAGGCTAGCAAGGATGAAGTACATCGATTAGCAAATGAGCTGCGGAAAGTATCAGGACAGCCGGAAGAATAACAAATTAGTTAATTGGGAAAGAAGAGGACTCAAGAGGTCCTCTTCGCAATCCACGTACTCACAAAAGAGATTTCAATTGTTTGGCTATATCTGCTATTTCATCAACAGATGAATTCATAGCGAGTTTATCAGCTAATGTGGGGCTGTATTTTATTACTTCAGATTTAGAAACCTTGTGCCATATTGGCAAGATCACTTTACCCCCAGCCATCTCCCTGGCTACCAATCCATTAACCTCATACTCAGGCCATTTCTTACCTATAAAGGATGAAGAAATCACGATAACTCCAAATTTTGAATTAGAAAGCCCCTTGTCTATAGAAACCCTCAGGCTGTCTCCCCATTTTAACGAGAACTCATCATACCAAACTTTTACCCCGATCCTTACTAATTCCTCAGCGAGAGGGCGAACGAAGTCATCTTTATCCTCGCTAGCGTGAGAAATGAAGACGTCAAATAACTCATTCTCCTCAGTTGATGCTAAACCAGTATGTTTAGAATGAGAACCTGCATTTGTTAAGCTTAGTACAAGTTCCTTTTGTTCCTTAAGCTCACGTGTAATGCGCTGCTGGTACTCCAATCGTTCACGTTCACGCTTTTTTTCAAGATCAGCGAGTTTCCTTTGCTCACGTTCTTGTTCTTTACTTAGATTTATTTGTTGTTTGTTTAATTCATAAACCTTATTAGCTAATTGTTTTTGTAAGTCGGCCTGTTTGCTAGATATTCCAGCATTTTCTCTTTGAATTCTTTCAATTTGCATAAGCTTACTGTTTACGGAGGTAACTGGGGTCGACTTTGAAATGCTTTTTTGGATTTGATTGATTCTCCCGGTATTTGAAGCTTCTTTTTTCTTTTCATCACTTATTTTTTTATTTAAGTCAGCAATGTCGCGTTGAATTCTATTGATTGTGTTCGTTAAAGTACTTATTGACATGAACAAACTCCTTTAAATGGAATAACAAAGGGCACCCCTTATGATAAGGTGCCTCAATCTACCTTCATCGAGACTTACTCCAAATATCCTTAACCCATCCGACGGCTCTTGTAGAAAAACTAGGTGGCTCTTCATGTGAAAATCTTTTTAGTTCAAAAGCGTATTTTTTAAGCTCAGCATTTACTTCGCGGATATCAGAAATTATTTCTTCATACTGAGGGTATTGTCTCTGAATCTCTTGAGGCGACAGGTCTTTGTTTACTTCCTTTTGCAACGCTGAATCATACCACTTCCGATATTTCCCTTGCCATTTAGTTAAATGAGGACGTAAACCGTCATTTAATACATCTACTGAGAGTTTAACAATTGCTTGTGCATTCTCGTTTCCTTCTAAATCTTTGGCCGGCATCTCGATTAAGTAATCTCTTGTTGAAGAGAATAGCTGGTACCAGGAATCATATACTTCAGCAATGATATCATTCTCCTCATCGTAAGGCATTGCCGCTTTCCTCGTTGTTAGTTGTACATATAATTTCCAAGCTATATCTTGTTCTTTGCCAGATAATGTGGCTCGATCAAATTCATAAGTCCCAAGATTAAATGGTCCGTTAATAACGAATTTCCCTGGGTTATAAGTCCAAGTCCAATGAACGCAAAAGAAAGTGACACTTAACGCCAGAAATATTACAGCTGAAATTAACACTTTGAGGGAATGTCTCCTTTTCTTTAAATAAGGTCTTCGTGCCATCAGCTATTCCTTATCCTCCTAAGGCGCCAATTTTCAACAAGTTCAACTTTTTCTCTGTTATTAAATGCTTGTTCAATTTTGGACTCCAGTTGAAAGGAGATGTTGCTCCAAGTCATTGTAATGGCATATCCTGAATCAATATTATCTTGTAGCCGAGCCGGTGTTGCACCAGCAGTAGGCAAATATATACCTAACAGGCCATTTCGTGAGCGTGCTCCATGAGAACGAAGTGATGAGTAAATCTCCCAGTCTACCCATTTTCTTGCGTGTGTTTCGCTACCAATGAGTACTATTGTGACAGTTGAGTCTTTTAGATGCCTCGTCCGAATTTGTCCTAAGATGTACTCGTTATCGTCACTGTCAAGCTCAGAAGGCAATGATCGATCAATTAGCGTGTTATTAGATCCGTAATACGAACGCAAGTAATCAGCTTTAGTCTGGTCATTGGCATGATGATAACTAACAAAAACCTTATGTGTCAAAAACAGCATCCCCCTCGCCCCTTCTGGTCAAGACCCCAAATTGTAGACATTGAAAAAAAGCCCTATACTGCAAGCTGGCGCCGATACTCTATCGGTGTCAGCTTGTTTAGCTTTAATTG